>JAWUXW010000195.1:0-12786 GCA_034111125.1 Paraglaciecola sp. | reverse complement strand
CGGCGACAAAGTTTGGCGTTTCTATACCGTGCCCAACCCTAACAAGAAACCAGACAACGAGATCTCTGACGAAATTTTTGCCAAGCTGGCAAATGACAGCTGGGGCGATGACGGTCGCTGGGTTACTGACGGCGGCGGCGGCACTGTCTGGGATTCAATTGTGTATGACGCGGTTAATGAGCAAATTATTTTTGGTGTGGGTAATGGCTCACCTTGGAATCGTGATTTCCGCGATCCTGCGGGGGGTGACAACCTATTTCTTTCATCGATTGTTGCGGTAGACGCAAACACTGGGCGCTATCGCTGGCATTTTCAGACAACACCTGGCGACAGCTGGGATTACACGGCTACCCAATCGATCATTCTTGCTGACTTGCCGTTGGGCGAGGGTGGGGCGCCGCTTCGAGTGGCCATGCAGGCACCAAAGAACGGTTTCTTTTACGTGATCAATGCCGCCAGCGGCGAATTTATTTCCGGCAATGCGTTTGTTCCAGTGAACTGGGCTACGGGCCTTGATGTGAATGGCCGCCCAATTGAAGCGCAAGGCGCGCGTTATGAAAAGAATCCGATCGTACTGCTGCCTGGGCCGCCTGGCGCGCACAACTGGCACCCGATGGCCTACAACCCTGATCTAGAGCTTGCCTATATTCCGGCGCAAGAAATCCCCCAAGGGTACGGTCAAGATAGCCGTTTTGACAGCAATCCCACCGTATGGAATACCGGTGTAGACTTCGCCGATGGTGTGCCAACGGTTATTAGCATGGCGGATCTCAAGGCTCTCAAAGCTACTTTAAAAGGGCGCCTGATCGCCTGGGATCCAAAGACCCAGCAGGCACGATGGTCGGTAGAGCACTCAAATGCAGGCAATGGTGGAGTGTTGTCTACCGCCGGCGGACTGGTATTTCAGGGACGAATCGATGGGCAATTTGTAGCCTATGACGCGGCCACTGGCGACAAGCTCTGGTCGCATGATGTGCGCTCGGGTGCTGCCTCGGGGCCCGCGACCTATGAAATAGATGGCGCGCAGCATGTGACCATAACCACTGGCTGGGGGTCAGCCTACGCACTAACATCAGGCGCCAGCTTCGACGAAAAAGTCTCACCATCAGTAGGCAAAGTCGTAACGTTTAAGCTTGACGGTAACGCTGAAATTACCAGACCAGATTTACCCAATATAGACAAGACGACCACGGCCACCGCGTTTGGTGGCGATCAAGTGATTGCCGATGGCACCGTTCTCTACTCTCGAAACTGCGGAGTCTGTCATGGGTTTTTTGCCATCAGTTCAGGCGTTCTGCCCGATCTTCGCTGGTCACCGATTGCAGCCAACGCAGATGCATGGAAAAGCGTAGTCTTAGATGGCGTGCTAGCCCAAAACGGCATGGCGTCGTTTGCCGAATACCTGAGTGCGGAGGAGGCAGAATCGATTCGTGCCTACGTAATAGCTGGAGCACTGAAAGACATGAAAGAGCGCAGCGTAGAATAAAAGTGACAACTGCAATAGGGCGGGTGATAAAGGCCGCCTGTTCTCAGTTTAACAGGGAGCGGCGGGATTTGATTTTGATCAGGTTGTTCATTTTTAACCCCTCTGTCGCTCTTTAATTCCCAATTCCTTTTAACTTCTACTTTTACTTCTACCGCGGATTCGACTGAGTGCTACTGGCGTAATTCCGAGATAGCGCGCTATATCTTTCTGCTTAACCTTGTCGAGAAGTTTAGGCGAGTCTTCAAGCAGCGCTTGATATCGGGCCTCAGCAGACTGGGTTAGCAGCTCCCGTTCCCGCCGCTCTTTTTCTATCCCATAGATAAGCAGATGATCGATCACTTCCATCGCAAGCTGCAGATCGTCCTGGCTGGTGTTGTACAAACGCTCGAAATCAATCTCAACCACAACACCAGGTTCCAAAGTGACCAAATTGAATGTACTAGCCTCCTTAGCGTGCGCCGAGGACAGACTGCCAATTATGTCGCCTGGGAAGATGAACGACTTGACCATTTCTTTGCCTTCGTCAGAAATGTAATACGCTTTCAGAATTCCTTCCGCCAGTATATAAATAGACCGACTCCGGTCTCCTTGTCTGAAAACATGCTGGCCACTCTCTAGCGTTAGTCGCTGCCCATATTTCTCGGCGAATTCATTGAATGTCATTGGCGTTAACCCAGGTTAATGCGGATTGTTTGCAGCCACCTTACTATAGTCAGCCACACCAACAAAAAAAAAGGCGTAATCCATGAAAACCGCACTAATTCATACAGGTCGAACTCTACTCGCATTGTATTTCCTTTACCCAGGCATCATGAAGTTTATCAACTGGGATAGGGGCGTAGCGCTCATGGAAACCCATGGCATGATAATGGTGCCCGTACTTCTTGCATTGGCCGGCATCATCCAAATTGGCGCTAGCATTAGCCTATTAATTAACAAACAAGTGGCTATCTGCGCACTCGCTCTGGCAGGCATGGTTTTAGTTATTAATGTAAGCCTACATGATTTTTGGAATGTTTATGAAGGCGTGAATGCCCAGCATGAGATACAAAATTTTGTCAAAAACCTAGGTATATTCGCAGGGCTTCTATTATTAGCTGCAATGAATATGGACCAAACTGCAGCTAGTGATAAGACGCAATAAACACTGACTTGTTGTCGCCCATAGTAAAAGGGTGCTGGTAAAAAGGAGAGGAGGGATTTCATTTTGATGTTTTTTTAATCCCTTCATCTCCTTTGTTTTCATTGTACAAAAAATATTCGTTACGACCCCTTTATCTCTTTATGTCACTTTAATTCTTTGATTTTCATCGTCTGGTGAAAATCTCGCATATTGTCTATTTTCATAGATATGAGGCTGAAAGCCTTGTAAACACAGCCTTGAACAATTGTCTCGCGCGCCATTCATTATAGGCAAAAGGCGACGTCGTTTATCGTTAAATGCCTATTATCAACTGATGACTTTTGGATTTTAAGGTGTAACTGCGTTTGATAAATGGAAAAGTAGGGTGCCTGAGACCTCACTATGAATTTACTTGGCCGAGATAAGTTAACTTGCTAATACCTTAATTAAAGCTTTAGCATGGGGTTTTGTAGGTATGTTGGTTAACTTATTGGCATTGAGTTGGATATATTTAGCTCAGAGGAGGTAACACTGAATAAATATCTTGTTAGTGCTGATATATGTGCTCCTGTGCTTGCAATAGCCGAACAAGAGCAATTAAGCATAGATCCCCTTCTTCGAGGACTTGATATTTCTGCTGCAGATATTCGTAACCCTGAATATTTATTGCATACTGATAACTATCTTAAGTTTATCGCAAACGTTCTTCACTACAGTCATAACCCTTCTCCTGGTTTAACCGCGGGCTTAATGGCTAGCTTTCAGGCATTAAGTATTATTGGCTTGGCAATATTAAGTGCTCCGAAGTATCGAGATGCGTTAAAACTTGGTATTAGATATTCCGGTATATCCGGATCTATCGGGCAATGCAGTTATATAGAAGAGGGCGATAGAGCAGCCTTTCAACTTGAACTGGCCAGTATGGACATACCCTTGAAACAATATTTGGTAGATGACCAGTTTGCGTCAATATACAGCTATCAAGTGGCAATTTTGGGCGACGAATATCAGCTTATTACAGGCACCAAAGTTGTGGCGGAAGAAATTAATTTCGCTTACCCTGAGCCTGAAAATTTGGATCACTATAAAGAAGTTTTTGGTTGTAAATTGGTATTTGATGCTGCTTATAATCGAATGTGGTTTGCTAAAGAGCAATTAGACACTTCTCTTCGACTGTCTAATAAACTCGCTTTTGATATGTGTGATGAACAGTGCCGAAAGCTTCAGAATAAACGAAAGATAGACGACTCTTTGGTGAGTGAGATTGAAGCAATTCTGGTTTTATCCCCGCAATTATTTCCCACAATAGACGAGATTGCCGGTCAACTGAAAATGACTGGACGTAGCTTGCGCAGAAAGCTCAGCCAGGCAGGTTATACGTATTCAAAGCTATTAGAAAATGTTAAGTGTGAGCTCGCTATCGACTTACTGGCGAATCCAGCGCTTTCTATTTCTGAGATTGGTGACTTACTGGGTTACAGTGAAGCAACTAATTTTCGCCGAGCATTCGGACTCTGGAAAGGCTTGTCGCCGAGTGAATATCGTAAAAGCTAACGATAACGTCGCTAAATAGCTATTTCAAATAAACGTATAAATGGTCAGTTCTGATTCCTTTTTGGCCTATGCACACCTTCTGCGTCTCGACCTCTCTGGTTATCATCTGTTTTGATAAGTCAAAATTATAATAAAATAGAGGTAGTCATCGTGAGTATATTTAATCCACAGAAAAACAAAGTTTCCTTGGCGATAGCCGTTAGCGTATCCGTCGCTTCTGGATTCTCAACTGCAGCTCCAATGTTAGAGGAAATTATTGTTACTGCCCAGAAACGAGCGCAGAACATGAATGATATTGGCATTGCTGTTAGCGCTTTCAGTGGTGAACAAATGCGTAATTTGGGTATAGCTGATGCGGGCGATGTGGCTAAATTCACCCCTGGTTTGCACCTTACCGAAACCGGTGTGACGGGTGTGCCTGTGTACACTATTCGTGGTGTGGGGTTTGATGATTACAGCGCTAATAGTTCGTCGACGGTAGGTGTGTATGTTGATGAAGTAAGCTTTCCTTATCCAACAATGACCAGAGGGCCGCTATTCGATATGGAGCGAATTGAAGTATTGAAAGGGCCGCAAGGAACCTTGTACGGGCGTAATACCACCGGCGGAGCTATTAACTTCATTACCAATAAACCTGTTCAAGATTTTGCGGCGGGGGTTAGTGTTGAATACGGTCGTTACGATACATTGAACACAGAAGGCTTTATTAATGGTGCTCTTAGTGAATCAATAAGTGGCCGTTTGAGCTTCGCTACAAAGTATGTCGGTGAAGGCTGGCAAAATAGCGTGTCTAGTAACGAAACACTTGGCGAAGAAGACGCGACAGCATTAAGAGGAATAGTGGGTTGGGATGTCACCGACTCTCTTACTACGACGCTTAGCGTTAATTGGTATGAAGATCAGTCGCAAAATTTAGCGCCACAGTATTTTACTTATGTACCGTTAGTGCCAGCATTTGCAAGTATTTATCCCGCTCCGCCGATAGCTGAACAGCCAGACTTATCAGACCCCAGAAGCGCCGAATGGAGTCGTGACTTTACACCTGAACGAGATAATTCTGGTGTGGGTGCATCTCTGCGAGTTGACTGGGAATTGGAAGGAATGTCGCTCACGTCGATTACCGCTTACCAAGGTTTTGAGCGTGAAGAGTCTAATGACTGGGATGGCAGTACAGTTGAAAATTTAGATGTTTTTATGGATACAGATATTGACGCGTGGAGCCAAGAGATACGTTTAACGTCTAGTGGGGATGATGCAATGTCATGGATTGTTGGCGCCTATTTTTCACACGATGAAATAGACGAAAGTTGGATAGCGAAAGGTAGTCAGTCGACTATTTATTATGGGTCTTTCGGTGCTGTAGATACTCGCTATCATCAAGAGGCTGACACTGCCGCATTATTTGGTAATCTAGAATGGAGTTTGTCTGAGCAATTCCGTCTTAATTTGGGCTTAAGGGTTACCCAAGAAGAGCGAGAATGGTCTGGTTGTACTTATGATGTTGATGGTGGCCTTTCTGGTCTTTATACCGCTAATTTTGGACCAGTTGCGGGGGTGGCAGACGGCTCGGCATTATCAAGTTCTAATCTAGGCCAAGGTGACTGTGTGGTAGTGGATCCTAGCAGTCCCAGTATAGGTGTTGATGCTAGCACTGGAGCGACAACTTTTTTCAGTGGTCCATCTGGTGTGTATGAGGATGATTTTATTACAAATAATGTATCGGGGAAAATCGGTCTTGATTGGTTGCCTAACGAAGACCTATTGGTTTATACCAGTATTAGTAGTGGTTTTAAGTCTGGTGGTTATAGCGCCGCGGCTGCATCGACTTGGGACCAATTAGAACCTTACGAAGAAGAAGAGCTAATGGCTTATGAAGTAGGTTTTAAATCTACTTTGCTAGATGGCTCTATGCAGTTAAATGCGTCGGCATTTTATTACGACTATACAGATAAACAAATAGTAGGATACACCAATGATCCGATTTTTGGCTTGCTAACAGAGTTGGTTAACGTACCTGAGTCTGAAATTACTGGCGTTGAAGCTGAGATTGACTGGCAGGCAACCGAGGGGTTATATCTAAAATTTGCTGCAACTTGGTTAGATTCAGAGGTTAAAGACTATGAGGGCCTAGATGGCACTGGCAACCTACAAGACTTTTCTGGTAATGACTTGGCACAAACTTCTGAATGGCAATACAACGGTATCGCTAGTTACGAATGGGCTGCAACGGAGGCACTGAGCTGGCGAGTTGCGGTTGATTTCAATTACAAAGATGAATATCAATCGTCGATAGATGAAAGTCCATTGTTTCATATTGATGATTATATGATTTGGAATTCAAGAATGGGTATTTCTGCCAACGACGGTACTTGGCAGCTAATGCTATGGGGGCGTAACTTAACTGACGAATACTATTATACCAGCGCCAATCTTTCTAATGACTATTGGTTTAGAACAGCCGGGCAGGGTGCAACATACGGCTTAACATTTGACTATAACTGGTTTTAGTAGCGCCAGTTGTAACAAACTCTAAGCAGGAGAAAATCGTCATGTGGGAAGAAATTGGTGGGCAAATAGCACTGATAGCAGTGGTTTTTTACACAACTTGTATTTTGCTAGAGCTAGGGCTTGATATCTATCGAAAAGAAGACAGTTACAAACTGAAAGACACGGTTTGTAGTTTGTCTATGGGTGGTTTTTATATTACTAGCAAGTTACTAATGAAAGGCACAACTTTGGCTTTGCTATTGTTGGCTCACCAATATGCTGTATTTGACATTAAAGCAAGTATCGCCATGTTTGTAGTGGCATATGTGCTGGTAGATTTTTTCTTTTATTGGCTGCACCGGTTTATTCATGAAATCAGACTTGGCTGGGCAGCTCATAGTAATCACCATTCAAGTCAGGAATATAATCTTGGTGGTACGGCCTTAAGGCAGTCTTTTGCTGAACCGTTTATGGAAGCCATTTTCTATAGCCCTATTGTATTTCTCGGTTTTGATCCATTTATGGTCCTTGCGGCAATAGAGCTTAATTTGGTTTATATGTTTTGGCTGCATACCAAAAAAATTAAAAAACTACCTTCTGTGTTCGAATGGATATTTTCAACGCCGTCCCATCACAGGGTTCATCACGCCTGTAACATTCAATACCAAGACAAAAATTACGGTGGTACTTTTATTATTTGGGACCGCCTATTTAGTACTTTCGAGCCTGAAATTGAGAAACCAGTATTTGGTATTCCTGAACAGCTTGATACTTTTAACCCCATTAAAGCAAGTCTGTATGGCTGGATAGGGTTATTCAACGATGCCAATAATGCTAAAGGGCTAGTGAATAAAATCTTATATTTCGTTATGCCCCCAGGTTGGGCACCAGATGGAACTGGTCAGACGACGCGGCAAAAGCAGTCCGCCTATATTAAACAGCAGGAAAAATAAGTAATGAAAAGACTAATCAATATATGTGTTTTAGTTTAACGAGCTAAACATGTTAAAAGTTATTTCATCGACCTTAATCATATTACTGCTAACACATATATTGATGCCAACGGCAATAAACCCTTTGCCCGTTAATACTCATGCTGTATTACCTTTGCCGGCAAAAATATTAAATCTTAATGTTGAAATCATTCAAGGGCAGGCGTTAGACGGTCCTGAAGCATTAGCCATTGATAATATTGGACGCCTATATACAGCAGATATACATGGACAGATTTACCGCTCGCTAACTACTGAGCATGGAACTATTTGGAAGCCGTTCGCGAATGCGAAAGGTTATCCAATAGGGCTTGGATTCGACCAAAACACTAATCAATTATGGGTTGCTAATTACCCGTTAGGATTGCAAAAAGTTACTGAGGAAGGTGTAGCAACGACGGTAATTGATAGCTTAGATGGGTTGCGAATTGGTTTCGCCGATGATGTTGTAGTTTCTAGCGATGGCATTATATATTTTACAGAAGCCAGCAAACGGTTTAACCCGTTAACCGCATCAGCTTCGGAACCATTTTTACTTTGGGAGATGCTTGAGGGCCGGGCAAATGGCCGTATTATTTCTTATCATCCCGATACCAGCGCCGTGGAGGTTCTAGTAGAACGCGCATTTTTTCCTAGCGGTATAGCGCTAGCGAAAGACGAAGAATCTTTGTTTTATACCGAAGTAAGCTCTAATCGTATTATGCGTTTTTGGCTGCGCGGTGAAAAAAAAGGTGAGTTAGATGTTTTTTCTGAAAACTTGCCGGGTGTTATTGACGATATTTACATAGGCAATAACAATGAAATATGGGTTTCATTGATTTCACCTCGGAATAATATTTTTGATAAATATATTCAACCATCTCCTGTGATTAAAAATATTTTGGCGCGATTACCGCACAGTTGGTTAACTCCTATGGAATTCCCCGCCGGCCCAAGCTCTGCGTTGCAACTTGATGCTAATGCAAACGTCATTTGTCAGATATATCTTGATACAGACTGGGTTATCGCGAATATGGTAATCAATAATAATGAATTGATATTTGGCGTACTGCGCGGAGATGGATTGCTGAGAGTGGCGCTAGCCGGCACCGTGGGTTGCTAGGTTAATGCCTGAATACTTGTATAGCGACTTGATGATTGTTTAAATGATTTTTTATTCAGTCTGAGTAAATTAAAGGGGTCCAATTAAAAGGGCGAGAGCCCTTTAATTGGCCCCCTTTAATTGTTGATCTATTTGTTCATTTTTCAATTCTTACCTACCCTCTAGTTGTCGCTCTTTGAGTTCTCTGTTAAAGCATTGAAATCTGGGTGGTCTTTTAAGTTTGCGAAATACGACTCTGTTAATAACTCGTCTTGCAGCGGTTTTGAAAGCTCAAGTGCTTTCTGAATATTTAGGATAGCTTCACTATAATTCTCTAGCTTTGCCTCTGCACAGGCCTTCTGCCAATAAGCCATAGCGTATTCGCTGTCGTTTTCCAACGCTTGATTGGCTAATGACAAAGCCCAAGAATCCTCATCTAGATCTAACAGTGTATCTGCTTTGTAAGTTAAGGCCTCAACGTCATTGGGCATTACTTCTAAAATTTGATCATAAATTTGTATTTTTTCTTGTTCACTTTTTTCAAGACCAGCCCTCATCCATAATGAATGAACAAGCGTGTTATCAGAGATGCCTTGTTGTGCCGCTACAATTTGTTCAGAGCGTTCTTTTAGCGCTATTTCTATAGTATTGAGTCGTTTTTCATACTCTATAGTAAGTGCATCAACTCTCTTTTCCGTTATTGATTCAACATTGTCTTTTATGTCTTTCAATGATTTCCAACCGAGCAGCACGAGCAGGGAAGCTGCAGCGGTCATGATGTAAAAAATATTACTGGTGGTGTCTGCTGTGTATCTTAGTGCTCTATCTGAAGATTCCAGTTTTGCCGCTGCTACCTTTTCTGTTACCTCTGCTTTCATCGCCTGTTGGCCCTGACGCAGCTGCTTTAGCTCATCCAGAATATATCTCTCTATAAAGGGTTTATATAAAGGCGCCTTTATTTGCTCTTCTTCAATATTAGTCGGACTATTAGCCTGAGCCTGAGCCTGAGCCTGAGCCTGAGCCTGAAATAGGCCACTACCCATAATGATAAAACACACTGCAGCAACTGATCGAACACTCAAGGTCATCATATCAATCTAGCTCTCTCTTCTTATGTATAGCGTTGGCGAATAATAGCGGGCGGAAGGTTTGGTTTTAGTCAATTTGTTCGTTTTATAATCCATCGGCCCTATTAATTATGCAAATAGTAAATCAGATATGAGTTGATAGGAACTGGTTAAAAAATAATTCCACCGTCCCCGTTAATTATGCTGCCCTTTAATTATACTCTGACAGCGTGCAACAGTGTACGGTTGCACCAGTGTAGTGGGGAAGCAGCTGATAATAATAGTTAACAGAAGGGGTTGTACATGTCGGTGGTTAACAGCAAGTTAAGGCGTAATGCCTTATGCACACTGGGCGTTATTATTCTAAGCACTGGCGCAGTAACTCATGCCGACACTGTCGACGACCCTTATCGCAGTAGCAATCGCAATCCATTTGTTCAAGTCTTTGGTCTGCCCGCAACCCTTAGTGCCAATATCAATAGCGCTGGGAACTTCAGTGGCGCTGTTAACGTAGACGCCAGTAATTCTTTCTCAGCGAATACCGACGGCGGCGAAACTATCTTGTTAGACGGAGAGACTTACCGCGTTAATTTACATGGGCGCTATGGCTTGTTCGACAATCTAGAAGTAGGGGTAGACGTGCCCTATATACGCCACAGCGGAGGCAGCAGCGACAGCTTTATCGAAGACTGGCACGATTTTTGGGGTTTCCCCGACGGCGACCGGCCTGACTACCCACAAGACCAATTAAACTATCACTATAGACGCAACGGTCTAACACAAGTGGCGGTTAGCGATGTCGATAATAACAGCAATCAAGGTTTGGGTGACGTCAGTCTCAGCTTCGGCTACCAGCTGTCGACTAATGCCAGTAGTGCTTGGGCGCTGCGCGGCGGCGTTAAATTGGGCACTGGTGAGGCCGATTCACTGCTGGGCTCTGGCGGCCATGACGCCTACCTTGGGCTAAACTTCAGCCATAGCGCTAGCGCTGTTGTGGTGCATGCCAATGGCGGTATATTGTTATTAGGCAGTAGCGATGTGCTTGATGACATTCGCGAAGATTGGGTTGCCTATGGCTCGGGCACCATTAGCTGGCCTGTTAGCAATCGCATCAGTTTAAAAGCCCAGTTGGATGTGCATACCGCGTTTTATGACTCAGCGCTTACCGAATTAGGCAGTTCGTCGGCGCAGTTATTAGTTGGTGGCTCTATTCGTCTCAGCGACAAAACGTTTTTAGACCTTTCTGTCAGCGAAGACATTGCTGTCGACACTGCGCCCGACGTAGTGTTTCAAATAGCCCTGCGTGTTGGTCAGTGGTAGGAGGGTAATAAACGCAGCAGGTAGACATTATGAAGTGGATGTTGCAATAAAGGACATCGGGGTTTAATGGTAATCAGTTTGATTATTTTTAATCCCTCCGTCTTCTTTAATTAAAGGGGTTAAAAAATAATCCTTTATACCCTGTAATTCATTTATATTATTGTTCACGAACGACTGGCCGAAACACGGCTAATACCGTCAATTGGAGAGAAGATGGAACCTATTAAACTTTATGGCTATTGCACAAGTCCCTATGTTCGCAAGACAGGGTGTTTCCTTTATTATAAAGGAGTAGATTTCACCCATGTTCCGGTCAATCCTATCGATCCACAGGCCACTATAGGTCACACCAATGGCACGCAAGTCCCCGTGCTAGAAGTAGGCAGTGAATGGCGTTGTGAATCTTCTGACCATGCTCGGTGGCTGGATGAATTGTTCCCGGAAAAACCACTTTATCCAATCGAGCATCGAGCAAAAATTGATGAGATTGATCGCTGGATAAGCGATACATTTTTAGTCAGTATTTTTAGAAGCGCAATGGGTGAAGAAAGTATCAGTCTTCAATTTCGATTCAGAGCATGGCGCTTGGCTGCATTGTTAAGCGCGCATACACCACTGCCAGAGCAAATTCGTCATCTTTGGCCTGAGTTTCTTCCCCAAGCGCCTTTTATTAAAGCAATGGCCAAGCATATGGATCTGACTGAAAGCTATGGTGATATGCAAATTCGAATCTTTACAGAGCTTTTAGCGCACCTTGGTGATGGCCCTTATATGGGCGGACTGGATCAACCAACAATGCTTGATTTCGCAATTTTTCCACAGCTAGTTTGGGGCTATATGTTTGGCTTAGAAGATAATTTAAGTGCGGCAGGGCATCCGCTTATAAAACAATGGTTAAAGCGTGTCGCTAAGCATTTGCCTGATAATCCAACCCTAGTAGCCGACGATATGCAGATCAATTCTCTCGCCGATGCACTGGGTTAATATTTATGCTTCGGGTGCATTGTTCGTTATCAAAAATAATTTTTTGAAGGAATAGCTGCGCCCGTCTAGCGCCATATCTAAGTCCACATAAACAGTAGTTGGCGAAAATCAAAAGCTAGTGAAATGAGCATTAACAAACTTGCCCATCCTAACCACACAATAAAAACCCAGTCGAAGGCGTTATTGTCCTTTTTCGATAGAGAAAGTTTTTTGGCTGAGCGCCATACTGCCCATAATATTGGGGTCCAAAATAATACATGAACATAGGTACCAATAACGGTTCTGCTCGCCTCGGGAAAGGCTAATTTCCCTATAACTAGCCCTAAAATATTTAGTATTAATGCCGCTAAAATCCACCGTGCTGTTGGTTTCGAGTAGACGAATATAATGCTGGCTAAAAACGAGCCTCCCATCAATTTCATCCAAACTTGCACGCTTTGTGGGTATGTTGCAGTTTCGTTCTGAAGCGCGGTGACTGCTTCTTGAAAAAGTTCTAGCATTTAGTGATTATCCTTATTTCGTCGCGTGAGTCTCTGGCCTCTTTAATCTCTCTTTAATTTGACGTTTCTCTTCTAATTTCTATTTGCCGATATACGGTATACGCAATTGTTAATAGATATAGCCCTATAGGAGCGAAAAACCCAACCGTCGCAGCAAACTCATAGTTAGAGGCGCTAGCTTCCATTGCTTCC
>JAWUXW010000194.1:0-9347 GCA_034111125.1 Paraglaciecola sp. | reverse complement strand
TCTTTAGTTAAGTTGGAAAAACTGAAATGTCAAATGTAAGGCCTGCCCCCTTAACTCCTCTTAACTCCTTTAGTTAAGTTGGAAAAACTGAAATGTCAAATGTAAGGCCTGACCCCTTAACTCCTCTGTTTGACAGGTTGTTCTGTTTGTTGTCAGCTCAAATTGCACAGTAAATGATGTTTTTTATGTCAATAAAGTATTATGATAACTATGTGTTAAGGGTTAATATTAAACTTGTGAATGGTTTGTTAAGTAACAATAATAAAATAATAAGGGGTTCTAGCCATGTATGAAGTGGACGAAAAATTTTTTTTAAACGACGAAAACGAAAGCCGTAGACCGTCGTATCTTGGTGGCGGCGTCTTGACGGCGTTGAAAAAAATAGGGGGCTTTTGTCAAAGAAGAGCATGGGTAGTTCTCCCGATATTTTTTACCGTTAACGCGACAGCGCTGCAGTTTCAGACAATACCTTATACCTATGAGGTCGATGATTTTGCAGATTTTAATGTGCGAGTACCTCTTGAATTGCCGCCAGGTATTAAAGGCAATCGACCTGAACTTGCATATGTATATAACAGTGATGTAACAAGTAGCTGGCCGGGTTCTCCAGTCAAGTCTAACTGGATGCTAAGTGGTATCATGTCAGTCGGTGATTGTGTAAAGAAAAAAGGCAAACTGTGTTTGCATAATGGACATAGTGAAACGCTGATGAAGGAAGTTACCACAGAAGAAGAAACGTTTTACGTTGCAGACGGCATAGAACGTGATGTTTCTACCGATCTTCGTTTGTATTACGATAAATATTTTGATGCTAATTACGGTAAAGTCTCTTATCGTCTTGAAGATCGGGATAGCGGTACTATTGCTTATTTCGAGCAAGATGCCAACGAAGGCCGGCATTTTATTAGCCATCTGGCGGATCGGTTTGATAATGATATAGCGTATAAATACAGAGACTATACGCAGGGTCCGGATGCGCAGGGTTCTGTGGTGCGGTTGATTGATAGTATTGTTTATGGGAATGGCTTGATTCGGATTCAATTTGAAGATTTTGACACACAACCCCAATACACCGACAACTTGCCCCGGGAGATTGAGATAAGTACAAACGAAAAAGGCCCTTATATAACGGCTTATACTTATCTAGTAGTCAGCAAGTCAACGACTGACACTGACAGAGACAATCTGCAATATAACGAGATTAGCAAGTGTTATGGTAATGTTTTCTACACTGCTCCCACCGCTTGTATCGGAGATACACTGGATCTGGAATATTTAGCGCCCGATACAACTACCGCAGGAATCGGTGGTTTAAGTAGAATTACTCAATATATGGGCGATACCTCTAGATATAGACAGACGTATTACAGAACAGTTAGTTACGCCCCCGCAACTAGAGAGAAATTTCCGGATGCAAAACTGCGCGAAATTTATACAAAAACACATGATACATATAAATACAGGCGCACCTACTACGATTTTGATCAGCCGCAGGATCATCCACTGTTGTTATCGAACAAAAAGCTTTATACTAGCGTAACCAGCACCGATGTTCGATGGAAAGATGAAAGCCGAGTGCATCACAAGAATTCGTTTGCTGATATCGAATCCCCGCATTTTGGTTTAGCCAAATCAACAGAAGTGTATATGACCAATGCGGTGTCTCGATTACAGCGATTATATGGTGAACCGCCTAAGCGAAGGTATATTGGGAAATCGTCGTATACGTATCATGATGATACCAGAATATTAGCTAACGCTGTTCAAGAATATTACTTAAATGGAACATTAGTTCCTGAGAACAAGGTTAACACCGATTACACCCTAACGGAAAATCTGGGGACAGACGTATACCCGATTTATAAGCTTGACAGTGTGAATAAAAGTGTGCCCTCCCTAGAGATGGTGTATGGCGCAACTCGTTTGAATACCACCACACAAAATTCATATGGGGAAACGAATAACATTACGACAATTCAGAAAAGTAGTTGTGCAGCAACAGACCCAAAAAAGCGCTGTGCACAAACCGGTAAACAGCAGACTTTTGATTATAACGATAATGGTTCTTTAAAAAAAGTGATACATACAGCGCGCTTGGGTGGCACTGTCAAAGCGGTTGACGTGCTGACTACCTCCTTTGAGTACGACAGTGATGGCAGTGGCAATATAGAGATCAAAACAGAAGTTGACAATAAGGGTACTTCGCGCAGTATTAAAACAGCGTATGAGCCAGATAATATTGCCGTGAAGTGGGTCGAAACAGGTCCTTTAAAGAGCTATTATGGCGGAGAAAATTACCTTTACGGCCTGGGTAAATATACCCAGTACTCCCGCAATGAGGGTAACAGCGGCGATCCAGAAACGATGATATTTACCTATGATGAGCTTGGGCGACTTGAAAGCACGACGGCAAACGGCGTGACCATGAAGCGTGAGGTGGAAAATTGTACGACGATTAAATGTGATCGCCGTAACTCGATTTATCGACAAAGCCAGACGTTCTCAGATAAAGTGACTCCGGATGGTTATGTTGAATATAATATATGGGGTCAAGAAATTAGAGCCGTGCGCGAAGTTGATTTGGATGGTTCAGGTGAAGAGTATTTCTATCCTACTATAGAAGGTTCCATTGCATCAATTAACGGCCAGAATGCGGATAAAAGTGAGTTTCTGGTGACTCGCAATGTCTATTACGGTCGTCAAGGGCGTTTAAACTGGGAAGAATCACCTTTTCTAGCTAAGCTAGGTGAGTTTGGTGGTTTAAAAACGGAGTACGAGTATACCATATTTGGGCAGCTAGCGAAAGTGACGGCACCGTCTGGCGAGACAATAGACTATACCTATGACCTATGCAAGAGCTGTACCCCTGGTTTGACCGAATTCACCCAAGTGGAAAAAGATAGTAAGGGTAATACGCTCCGGACGACGAGGCAGCGTAAAACCTTGCTCGGCACATATGAAACGTTAAAAGAAGAAAACGATGGTGTAATTGATGAGGTGCGTTACCTTATCAATATTGGCAGTAGTGTTGATAACTTCGCGAGAAAAGTGTCTATATTCAAAGATGATGAGCTTGAACACCAAATCTTTAGTGATCAGCTGGGTAATGCATACAAAGAAGACAGTAAAACCGATGGCAAAACAACGCGTAAACATACAGCTTGGGGCGATGTAACAGAAAGTATTTTGAAGACTCCCGATGGTAAAAAGCAAAAGTCGGTCTATTTATACCTCCCAGAAGGTCGTTTAAAGAAGGCAGAAGTGTTCGAAAACAACGCGCTAATTTCCACAACCAATTACGAATACGATTACTGTGATAGAGTTGAAAATGCTGTGGGTAAGCCTTGTTCTGTGCAGCGAAATGAGCTCTTGACGGGAACAAATTACAGAAGAATTTTGTCCTATGACAATGAGGGGCGGGTGGATAAGCGTATAATGGCGACACAGTCGGAATCTGGTAACAAAGATGTTGAATATAGTATTGACGATAAGCATAATAATAGCGACCAAATAGACGAAAGGACGTTTAACCCAAGTGCTTTTTTGCAAGCCAAGGGCATTAAGCCATTCACCATTAAATATGAATATGGTGCAAGGGGCGCTTTACATAAAATCTGGAATACGACGGAAACAACACCAGTACTGATCTGGCAAATTCTAAAAAAGGAGCCGGGTGGTAATGTATCATTATCATCTTTAGGTACCAATGAATTGAGAACTGTGCGGGAGTATGAAAAGGATTCAGGTCGCTTAAAAAGCACTGAATTTACGAAGGGTTTGGATGGAAATACAAAGAAAACGGATTTAATATCGTATCGTAAGCAGGAGTATTTTTATGATTTTGACAAAGCAAAAATGGACATAAGAAAAGATTCTATTATTGGATCTACTGAGAAACCACAGACCAGCGAAATTTTTTTTTATAGTATTAACTTCGGCGCCTCAACCAAGCTTGTAGGGGAATTGGTTAGTACTTATGCATCCAAAGACACAACATATTTTGATAAATTTTCAAGAGGGTACCTGGATAACGGGGATATTGATTTTGTTAATAGGAGTAGAGATAACAAAAACAAGGAAGTCACTATTTATAAAGACCAATATAACTACAAAGAAGAAAACGGACAAAACCGGTTGACATCAATCGAATCCCTGAGTACAGAAGAAGATAATATGCACACGTATAGTTTAGAATATGAATCTGGTTTGTTGAACTCAGCCAAAGGTGGTACGTTGACCTCAGCCGATGAAGGGCTATTTAACCACGCCATTTTAAATATGATCTATGCCAATGGTACCCCCACGGAGATTGAAACGGACAATAGTGAAGTGCTGATAAGCAGGGATGCTGACGGTCGTGTCGGTCGTATTGTGGAGAGAGAAACGTCGCCCGGCGGCATTGAAGTGGAGACGTGGTTTTTCAACAATGAAATTGAACACCGTGAGGTAGGTGACCAAATATTTGTGCGTTATTACATCTATGCTGCAGCTGAGGGCCTGCATGCGCCTATCGCCTCTTATGTTCAAAACGTCACTCAAAGCCAAAGCGTCACTAATGTTGGAGATATCGTAAAAAATCCGACTGGCTGGAGAAATCTTTCAACAGGTCAGACGGTATCTGGTGAGATCTATTTCGGTGGTTATGATAGTTCCATTAATAGTACCAATACCACGTCAGCAGATACAGAAAAGACATTTGAAGGGACATATGCAGGGCCGGGTGTAGTCACGATAACATTTGATTTCCTCAGAAGAAAGAGTTGGGATGACGAGACCTTTTATGTCTATGTTAATGGTACACAGCTAGATCTTGGTAGCTTTAATGCCGATAAGCCTACTCCAGCTCGTTCTGGTTCAACCAATAATATTTCGTGGAGCATGACGGCCGGTTCGCCTTCTATTGGTCAAGATACTGATAAGACTCAGGTCACGATCACGTTGACCAATCTAGAAAGTTTTCTAACCATCGGCTTTGGCGCGGCATTAGATCAGCCTAATTGGGACGAGCATTGGGGTGTTGCTAACCTGAATATTACGAACGATGTGAATGAGAGTTTAGTCAGTTGGGTTTATGACCCTACAGGGGATTTCTCATATGATGGGTCTACTCTAACTAGAATCTCCAAGGGCGGCAGTCGCAAGCAAAGGGGGACTTTTTCCAATGAATCTTTTGTCAATAATGGCGGTGTCTCTTTCGAAGCGACGGAGACCAACAAGGTTAGAGCGGTAGGTCTATCGAATATTGACGGAGGTCGAGGATACAAAAGTATTGAATATGCGATCTATTTAAGAGACGACGGCTATGCCAAAGTGTATGAGAAAGGTAAAGGTATTGGAAAATTCAAGGTGAGCTACCAAACGGGCGATGCCTTTAGTATTAAACGTGTGAAGGAGGAGATACTTTATTACAAAAATAATCAATTGTTTTACACCTCAAAGGCCAGTGTGACTGCGGCTACCCCCTTGCATATTGATACTGCCTTTTATAAAAAAGGTGGCTCCATTACTAATTTCCGACTTGAAGGCCTGAATATTACGAGCAATCCTATGCTAGGAATTCCTTCAGCCGAGGGCTGGGTTTTGATCGGTCGTGGTCGCGAGGGCTGGGAATTCGATACCGACGGGCAAGGATCGGCTGACGATGTCAGTCGCTATCTGGGGACCCCCGATGCATTTCCGGTGGCGGCCTATTCAGACGCCACAATCAACCAATTCTTGAGCCAGTCCGGTAAGACGATGGCGGATGTTGAAATCAGGCTCAAGCGTGCGACCACCGTCGATGGTAGCGGTGACTATCAGGAGGTGCGGTGGCGTGATTTTGTAGGCAACAGCGATGCCTTCACTTGGGATCTGGATGATGACAGTGTTTACACCGTGACGAAGGAGCTGGTCAACGCGCCTGCTACCCTACCTGGTGCCCAAGTGGGAACAGTTACCAATCAAAATACGAGAGACGGCACGGCTTCTGGAAACGACGGCGACCGCGTTTTCACGTGGCAGTGGGGCGGCCACGACCGCCAGGGTGGTTTCTCCTATGGACTTAGCGTCAATGCTGGTACAAATAGTCCTACAAACTTCCTGTGGGAAGCGGGTACCGAAAATCATTCGATCCCCTACACCGAAGTTTATTTACGATTCACCAATTAAGGTTATGGTTTGTCACTAATATTAAAGGCAGTTAACGTGATACAAGGATGTATTAACTATTTATCAAGAGAGCTTATTATGAGTATTAACACTAGCAATTTAGTAGTAAGGCCATTTTTTAGTCGTAAAATGGTTGCATTTTTTTGTTTGATGGGTTTTATGTTACTTCCAATTCATAAGGCATTTTCAGCGGGTACGATGGAGTATTACCACTATGACTCTCACGGGTCACTCTTAGATGTTTATGGAGAAGACACTAAACACATACTGAGCCAGCGCTGGAGTGCCTGGGGCGAGCGCGAGGTTATATCTCCATCTGCAGCTGAATTTGTAGACGACAAAACCTTTTTACCCTCAAAGAATATACCCGTGTATTTGGGCTATAAGGGTGCTAAAATGGTAGCTGATGATAGCCTTGTCCTGTTTGGTGGCAGCAAGGTGTATTCGCCCCGCCTCAAACGCATGCTTAATACCAAGAATTTAGGCACCGCCGGTGATAACCAATTTTCCCATGCCAATAACAACCCGCTGAATGAGGACTATCAAGGGCCAGAAGGGACGCCGTCGACTCCGAAGGTGCGTAGTGCTGCTTTTATCGTGGAAGCGATAGCCGCTGGAGCCATTACGTTAACTCTTTGTTATGCGCAACCAGAGTTGTGTTCAGCAGCAGCGGCTGAAGCTTTAGATGTTGTTGGTACTGGCGAGTTGGCCGGTGATGCCGCAGAGGCAGGGATTACCTTGGCTGAGACCACTAATTTGTATGGATTTAATTTGATGGGTGTTGGTGGCTTCGCCGGCATGTTTGCGTGTCCCATTGCTTATGGGGATCGCTCAGATACTAAAGCCGCGGGCTGGTGTGCAGCCTCTATTAGTGCCATTCATACGGGTGCAAGGATTCTACTGAGTTACAGGTTTAGCGGTAAATTAGGCGCTGGTAATCTTAAAATGGGGTTTCCAACATTGAACCAAGCGTTATATGGGACAAGCTTTACGATAATTAATAGCAGTGCTAGCATTGCGTCTATGGCATTAGGTGAAGATTGGGCTAGTTTTTCTAGAAAACAAAAAGGGTGGGCTGCAGGTATTGCAATCGGTATTAGTTTTGCGCAGGCTGTGGGGGATATGTATACTATGCGATGGTTGGAAGGCTTTGGTGCTTTTCGGCATGGGGAGGACGTGGCTACTACACCGTATGAGGCAACCGATCCGTGGAGTTCTTTACGGGAAGATACTTCGGGAGTCCCACACCACATGGTTAGAAGACCAAGGAAATGGGCTTCTCGTATAGGCGAGGTCGTGTTGGTCATTGGTGGTGTTGATTTGGCTGCAGCGGCGAATAAACGGCAAAGGTTGTTGACGTGGAAGGAAGTGCGTTGCCAAATATTTTCTACGATTTTATATCAAGGCACGAGAGTGGCTGTTGCGAATACTCAAGACGGAGCAACCTGGGGGCGCGCGCCAGGAGCTTTCGCCAGTGGAGTGCTTGGAAATACCAAATATGGGGCGTGTGCTCCTGGCACATACGACTCTTTCTTCTAGTTATTATTACGCGGTAAAAATTGACAGCGCATGAGTAAGAAGGGGCATCATTATGCCCCTTCTTATATTTGAATTTCCATGATAAAGAGTGATTAGATGTGATGAAGTTAAGGGTGTTATTAGCGATAGTAGGTATATTTTGTATCAGCAGTCATTCAATTGCTGAGACTAAAAACAATAGCGTTGTTCGTATCGGCGATCAGGCGATTACAGAACAGCAGTTCCAATTGATTCATCAGTTGATTAGCCAGCAATCGGGGCAAGTGGCTGACAAGCAGGTGGTGTTGGAAGGCTTGGTTAATGCCATGCTACTGGCTCAAGAAGCAGAGAAGCAACAACTACACGAAGTGCCAAAAGTTAAGGCGGCGATAACACAGCAACGCAATGTGTTACTGTCGTCAGCAATGCGGCTAAAACTCAGTGAGGATTTACAGCCATCGAGCGCAGAAATGCAGGCAGCCACTAAAGAAATGCCGACCGAAGAATATCACCTGGGTTATATTTTGGTGGCAGAAGAAGCACTGGCTAAGCGTGTTATTATGGAATTAAATAATAAATCAAACTTTGCTCAGTTAGCGAAAAAGTATTCCATTGATAGTACTCGTGATGCTGGTGGGAATGTCGGTTGGACGAATGACTGGCTAAGCAGTAAAACCTTAGTGCCAGCTATCAATGCTCTAAAAACAGGACAGCATACGCAGCAGCCTAATAAGGGAATTCAGGGCTGGCAGATCCTACAGTTGAAAGAACGGCGGCCTATCAGTCCAGTTGCCTCACAACAGCTGCAGCAGCAAATAAAAGTGCAATTAACTGAGGAAAAAATACAGCAGTATATAGAAACCTTAAAGTCCAATGCTACTATTGTTTATCCATAGGGCTAATGACTTTTTCTAGGGCTATTAGATCCAGTACTGCAACATGAGGTGTCGATACTCATCACAAGGAGCCTATGGGTAAACTTTTGAAACGTATGCAGAAATAAAAAAATAGCGGTTCGTGAGAAATTGGATCACCGATTAGGTGGATTGGTGTGTAGTGTAAGTGGCTAAGGGGTCAGCTGCTGATTTTTTAGTCATGCTATTAACTATGCCACCGATATTAACTGTTATTAACAACAAACAATATTAACTATTAACTATTAACTATTAACTATGCCACCGATATTAACTGTTATTAACAACAAACAATAATAACTGGACCACTCTTGTTTATCGTTACTTTTCTAGTGTAATAAAACACCCATTGATACAATAAATGGGTGCTTGTTAACTGTTTACCATAAATATTTACCAAACCTTGGAGTTTTAGCTGAGTTAATACCGTTATTAGGCAATAACTGTATTGTGAACGTCTCACTAAAGTAAGCGATCATTTTAAGGCGTATTCCATACTAGCCTAAATCATCTAAAGTAATACCATTATTTACTCACTAAGAAAAACAATGGCAAATATCCATAGAACACCTGAGCAATGGCAACAAATCGTCAAGCAACATGCACTAAGCGGTTTACAAATAACCGCCTTCTGTAAACAACAAAAACTAACCCCGTCAAGCTTCTATGCATGGCGAAAACGTTTAGCATCAAACAACTCGTTTTGCCCAAGCTTAACTAACAAACCTATACCAGTAGGAGAGCACCCGGATGATTGGGTGAATATTT
>JAWUXW010000193.1:0-7438 GCA_034111125.1 Paraglaciecola sp. | reverse complement strand
CCATCATAATTATTTATGATATGACTATTAAGTAAATGCCCAAATTTCGTTTCAGCTATTAATATGTACTGCCCACTATCCATTTCACCAGCAACTGAAATTTCTACTTTAAAAGAGCAGTATGACTCTTCAATATTTTTTCCCTCATGATAAGCCTCTGAGTAATTTCCAGTAAAAGTTAACCTCGATTCATCAAAGCCTTCAAAATAACGTATTTCTTTGCATATATTACCTTTTATGATTTGCGAGAAGTCAGGCTTAAAATTTCTTCTCTTTAATGTTAAAGCATCACCCCATTCCATATTCGGACGATCTACCTCTATCGCTGCCCTAATCTTTGAGGCCAAGTAATTTCTAGTTTTAGAAAATGATATTTGACCATTTTCCGTAATAACTGACTTATCAACTAAATCAACAATCGTCGGCTTCCATTCTACTTGACGATTGACGCCTTGACTAAGTGACTCGGACTGAACTACTCCAACAACACCAGAGGTAACAAGGCCTAGCCCTCCATCTAAAAGGCGCATTAAAGAACTTTCTCTATCAAGACGGGCAGTCTTACCATCCACTTCATCTGAAATTCCGTAACCAATTCCTGATGGTTGCGCCATGCGTGCGACGTTTAACGCTTCGGATATACTGTCATCCCATACATATGGCTTGTCCGACAAGACTGGCATAGGAGGATATACAGGCATGTTATTCACTATGGGTACATCACTCCCCGGTGTGCTGCCACATCCAGAAAGTAAGGTGCTTGCCATCAATACACATGATAATAGTTTTAGTGATTTCATATTTTTTTCCTTTTATTTTATGGTCATACAGTAGCATAAAATAATTTTATGGTAATAAAGTGGGAGTAAATTCTTTAGGCTGTATGAAATGCCCTTCTCTGTGCAAAAGCCATTGTGATAAACACACTATGATAGGCCTTTAGTCAGTCAACAGATCCTATTGATGTCAGATACCGAAGAACAAGCCCTTATCCTTGCAAACCCCCATGAAAACAAGCTGATATGTAGTTTGCCCGGCAGCGGAAAAACCTACACCTTGATGAGGTTGGCAGATTTAATCTTGGAGGACCCAAGTGCATCGGCAATGATGGTCACGTTCACCAATGCTGCGATGAAAGAAATGAAGGCACGTTCGGTTGAAAGTATTGGTTATAAAAAGGCAAAGCGTTTAACGGTTTATACATTTGCAAAGGTAATGCTCATTCAGCATGCGCCACTGGCCCAAGGGCGACGACTCATACTAAGTGGAGAATTGGATAACTACATATATCGAGTAGCGAAGAAGCTCAACATAAGTTACGACAACATTCCAATATTTGAAAAATTGGTCGACACGATTGGCCGGGATATTTATTGGAAGCCCAAAAATGATCTACAGTCACAGTTTTTTATCGAGCTTCAGAATATGCTGGCGCTTTATAAGCGTGTTGACTTGAATACGGTTGCAAGGGAGGTAGTGATTGGACTTCAGCAAGGCGTTATAAAGCCTATGGAACAGCCCAACTTTCTTATTGACGAATTTCAAGATACTGACGAATTACAATACCTTTGGATGCTGGCTCATAATTCACAAGAGAAACGCTTTTGCGTAGTGGGGGATGATGATCAGTCCATATATTCTTGGCGTGGTGCAGTAGGTTATCAAAATATGGTTAACTTTCAACGGGACCTGGGTGCTACAGCCTATTTAATGACGCGTTGCTATAGGTGTGCCCCGATGATCCTAGGTTTGGCTCAGCGATTAATAGAGCATGGTGAAGAGCGGATTTATAAAGATATGTCGTCAGCAAGGGATGTGCCTGGCAAGGTGAGTGTTCGGACCTTTAACTCACTGTACGTTTCTCCTTATACCGTTGTGTTAGATGCTAAGCCAGAATCCCTTAAACCTGATGGCCTGCCTTCGTTTATAACTGATGATGAGATAGAGTCATATCGATATGTGGTTGATTGCATAGAAGAGAACTATGACGGGTGGGCGGTGTTATGTAGAACAAATAAGCATTTAGACTGCTTGGAGTATGCATTAACTGAACGTGGCATACCGGCAGTAAGGCTTGGGGGAAAGTCGATTTTTGACAGTCCCCATGCGGCGGGTATTGCGAAGTTGCTGGTGGGTTTAGTTTTCCCCAAAGCGAAAATCCAACTGATTGACGGGCTCGGTTGGGCTGGTGAAGATGAGTCGCGCTTGCAAGCGATGTATTACAGCATGCAAACCGGCGGCATGGCTTCCTTGGGTGTTGACTTGGAATGGCTTGATGTCACTACCCAATGTCACAGCCTTACTATGCAGTGGCAAGATACACTTAAGGATCCGTTGCAGTCAGAAGTACATGTTCAGGCTTTGTTTTCCATCTTAGAAAAGCATCATAAAAAGATGGATGCCAAAATGGGCAGTATCCGGGGTTCGATAGCACGAGTGATACAAAACATGCTTATGGGGATGAAAGGTTCGTTTCCAGATAGAGTGAAAAAGATTTACGATCTGGTCACTAATGGGGTAAAGGAAAAGCAATCCCACAGACACCCGGGTAAAGTTGTGCTTTGTACACTGACCGGCTCCAAAGGTCTCGAATGGCCACGTGTGTTTATTATGATGGTGAATCGTCAGGTGATCCCTTCTACGCAGTCAGACGAGTCCGATAGTATTGAGCACATCGATGAAGAGCGAAGGTTACTCTACGTCGGCATGACAAGGGCTGAGGATGAATTGGTATTGCATTGGCATGAATCCAGTCCCTCACAATACATCAGAGAATTAGGATTAATATGAGGGGACTTCTACTGAATCATCCACTTAAAGCGTCGCAAGATAAGCTAAAACGGGGTTGATAACAAAGTAAGTCTCATCTTTGCACCAAATGCTGTTATGAAATCAATCATAACACCTCTTATTAGGTGCCCAAATTAACTATGCCACTACATATTGTAGTGGGGTCAGTGTTTTACGAACCTAACTCTGAAGTAACTTACCTAGCCTCGAGCAGAAAAACCCGACAAAATGTGAACTCGTCAAAGGGCCAATGTCTTGATGTACACAAGAGAATATTCGAATATTCAAAGTAGTGGATATTGCTTTTATTCATTGTTACTGTTCTGTTAAGGCATATCCAATGCCATTCAAGATATAGTTTCTATGTCTATTTTAGGCGCAAGCCATTGTGCGGAAGCACTATCCAATATTAACAGGATTTGCATCACGAATAAGTGTGTTGTAAAGCCTGATTATCCTCCTATGCGACGCTAAGATGTTCTATGTCAGTTTATTTCAACGCGAATGAATTGAGATAGGGCATTTGCTCTAGTATTTTTTACACTTATGCTTTTTGTGACTTACAAAAGCGCTCTACTTTTTATCATTTATTTGATTTAAATAGAGGACAGGTTATGTTTTTTGTATCCTTGTTTGGGTTAGTAGATTGGGTCCACCTTTCAAACGCGTAACAAAAATTTGGTTAAAACCAATGATATTCCCTATTCACTTTTATAGTTTATGGGGTTTTATGTGTTCCTTTTGTTTTATTAGGAGACACTTTAAAGCAGGTATTTCCCGCTTAAAAATAATGTCAGTGATTATGCAGTAGTTCACTGACCACCTAACCCTAGGAGTTATTCAATTCACTCCTTTTGGGTGCGTTATAACTCCTTTTTTAATTGGAGTTATAATGAAAAAAAATGTTAAGAACATTTTAATTGAAGGAAGTGCCTCTCTGAGTCCGATTGCTTTTCTCTTGTCAGGAATTTTTTTTGGATCTCTTGATAGTGAAAGTAATAGAACTTATTTGGTTACTTTGATTATTGTCATCTTGTTTCTGTTTACGGTTAGAGTTTTTATTCTGATCTTGCAGAAAAGTAGAAGAGCAGCTTTCTTGCAATTCTATCAATGGATGTTTGAAGGATCAATTGTATCGGCGTTTTCAGGATTTCAACAATCACATCCAGTTTACTGTGCTGTGTTATTGTTATTGTCTATTCTGCTTTTGCTGAGTCTATTTCTTATTGTCTTTTCAAAGCTATTTGGCTAATATTAAGAGGAATCTTTAAAATGAGTATTCTTATGACGTTCGAAACAGCTTTGGTGTTTGTCTACCTTTTGTCCGGTACAGTTTTGTTCGGTGGAGCCGCTCTTTACGCTCATTTCAAAATGGATGACACAAACGAGACTAAACAAGACTAAAACCTAATAGGAGTTAATCATTACACTACCCTAGTGTGATTTTGACTTTATTAAAATATTAGCGTTACTCTAAAAATACCCCATTTGCCCATCACCTTATTTCTACCTATCTGTTTTTTGCCCTTTATTGTGCAATGAAATCTCTAGTGGAAATTTTTTGATGATCGTTCGTGGGCACTATTTTAAAAATTACTTAATTCGTTAAGTAATTAAAACAATTCACAAACCCTTTGGGAAACACTGCTCTGCAACTTCCCTCGGGATTATTGTGCGTGCGTGTTTCCCTTCTTTGGAGAAAAACATGCAAGTACAAACTAAATTATTACCCTATCAAAAAGTGCAAGCTGCGTATAGATACCTTAATGACTTTGAAAAAGGTACCGAAAAATCAGTATGTAAACGATATCAGATAACCCCTTTGCAATTACATAAGGCGGTTTCGGATTTTCAAGCTTCACGTTTTAAAAAAGGAAAAAACTGGGATCCAACTTGGGATGCTTCGAACGTTATTCATCATGTTGTTGATACTTCAACCATAGTGGATATCGAGAAAGGCAGTACTAAAGGCTCAGACTTTGACCTTTTTATGGATCAAGATTTCGATGCAGTAAATGGGCTTTTGCACATTACATGGACAGATGAAGACAAGTTAAACCTTTGCGCTTCGCTACCCTATCGGATTTTGGAAATAATAAGAGATTCAACGCCTGGCGATGAATTATATCAAGAAGCATTGTTATTTGCTGAGTGTGACCTGTTTATTCAGATCTGTAAGCACTTTGGTCTCGACAATGAAATTTTACTTAAAGGCGCCTTAGAAATCACTAAAGCAGACCTTTAAAAACCCTTTGGGAGATACACATTACATCCCAACGGGCTGTAGTTGTTTCTCCCCTATTAATTATTTTGGAGAATAAAATGACAACATTAACAACTGCAGCACCAGTACAAAAAATCGATTTTAACAAGATGGAAGAAGTTTGTGGTTCTTTGCTTTTCCCTGATACCTATCAGCCTGGAGAAGTTAAATTGAAACGCAGATTGAACCGTCATCCAGACTGTCAGCCTAGCAATCCTGATTATGTTCCTGAAACTAAACTACTTCGTCGTGCTCTTGCATGGTGGTATTTCCCAAGACTTAAACCTCTTGGATTATGTGGTGAAACTGGAACGGGGAAAACTGAACTTGCTTTGTTTATAGCTGATCACCTTAATGAGCCGCTTTACATCGTCAAAGTCCATTCAGCTTTAATGCCTGAGGATTTAGAAGGTAGTAAAGACCTTGTTTCTAATGGTGGTGGTATTGTAACAACAAACTCGCTTGGTCTTGCTGCTCGTGCTTATAGAACTGGTGGTGTTTTATTGTTGGATGAAGTCGATAAATGTAACTCTGCCCTAGGTAGTTCGTTACATGGATTGGTAGAAGGGAAACCTTGGCCAATAGAGCAATTTGGAATTGTGTTAAATCAACATCCTAACTTTCGTTGCATTGGCACCGCTAATACAATGGGAGAAGGTGGACATGAACGTTATCACACGAGTAATCGTATGGATGCCGCGCTTCGTTCACGCTTTGGTTGGTTGAAAACGCAATTTCCAGAAAAGGCACATGAACTTAAGATACTTGAACGTAAATTTCCAAAATTGCCACATGCAATGAGGAAAACAACGGTGGAGCTAGCAAATTCTTTTCGCGATGCTTTGATTGGACCTGCTAGAGATGGAAAAATCGATGTTCCGATTAACGCCGTTTTTAGTACACGTATTTTGGTTCACTGGCTTGCTTATACTATGGCTTTTGGACGGAAATCAGATGTAATTTGGCGTGAATCTTTAGATTTTGCGTTTCAAGGTTCAATTGACCCTGAACATCTAGATATTGCAAATGGCATTATTCAGCGGGTTTTAGGTAGTATTATTGATACCCCTGTTCATGATGTCATTGAGCATTTTACTTCTGTAAAAAAGTAATTACCTCGAACACAGCCAATCTCAGAGACTGTTCTGATTTGATTGGCTGTCCATTCGAGGTTTCCACGATAAAAGAGTCCGGCGGTAAAATTACTATTTTAGCCCGAACTTTGGATACTGTTAATGGCAAACACTATCAGCTCATGATTGACGACAATGTTTGTGTAAGTCGTGCTGAAAGTCTTGATCCCGTTCATTTTAGTAACGGTGAATATAGTCATTCAATATTGGAATTAGGTGATGATGGTGAGCTTTTTTTTGCACCCTTGCCCTACAGACCAAGTCAGTACCCGATTGTCGATATGGAAAACATAGAAGTCTATTATAATCTTGCTTTAAATAAAACTTGGGCAGCATGTAAACGAGGACTTTATACCTATGTTTTTTATCAAAACAGCCAAACTAATCATCGTTTGGTCATGCAAAAAGTTGATTTTAAAAACAAAAGTGTTGCCGATGCCATCAATGAAAAGTGTAATAAAGGTTATAAATACACAGGCACTAAAACCTTTTGTTCTAAAACGTTAGCTTTTAAATAAAACTTAAACAACCCCTTGGGAAAACATTGATCTTCCCATTGGGATAGCTCATGTTTTTCCCATTCTTGGAGAAAAAAATGATTAATAATAATTTTAATATTAACGATGATAAAAAACGAACTGAAACCTTAATAGAAACAGCAGACGGCTCTTTGAAAACCCAAGCATGTCTTATGACTTTGCCTGAGATTTCTATGCCAACTGGAAAAAAAACCATTAAGAAGAAAGAACTAATTCTTCATGATGGACGCAGTGTAGTAAGTGAAAAAGTAACGGGTGGTAGCATTGAATGGTTCCCTCAAGACAAACTGTGTGATTTTGGAACGCTACGTAAGCAGGCCTATAAAATCATGGAAGAAAAAGCAGTTAGCCTTGGAGGAATGTACTTAGTCACCCTTGAAAACCTACAACCGATACTTACTGAGTTATCGAGAATAGAAGTTGATTGGGAAGGCAAAGTATCAGAGTTAGAACAATCGTTTGAACATCTGCTTGCAGATTATAAGGCAGCAAATCCAGAAATTGATTCGCTCATTACAGACTATTCCTTACCTTTGGGAGAGTTTTTGAGTGTGTTTAAGTTCAAGCTATCCCCTCCGCTAGCTATCCAGCCCCTGTTTCCAGAACAAGAAGAAGAAATTGCAAAAAATGCGATTGAAGCTCTTTGGTCTGAAATTAGTGCTGAAGCTAAGAGACAATATAATACATCTTTTTCGAAGGGTGAAAATGTCAGT
>JAWUXW010000192.1:0-7403 GCA_034111125.1 Paraglaciecola sp. | reverse complement strand
CGCCCATGCCGTCTGCAATACACCATAGGCCTGCTTCAGGTGCATCAAGAAAATTATCTTCATTTACTTTACGTACGGTACCAATGTCAGTGTTGGCTACTGATGTCCAGTTATTATTAGGCATGATTTAATACACTTTTTTAGTTCTATACACGGTTTTAAATGTTACTGAAATAAGTGGTAATGAATATTTAATTAATAAAATATTTCCCTTACTATAAATGTTTTTTGCACGAATGCATTAATTTATACTATAGTGAACTTTGATTACTTGGATTTCAACTATTCAGCTGGATGAAATTGAAGCAATTAAAGTCTATTTACTGCACCACATGACTCGTCAATCACAGGTTCTGTGCATCGCTTATCCCTCCAACATGCCCATTGCACACTTTTCTGCATCGGGAACTGCTAACTTCATTGAATTTATCCGCTAAAATTCTTATTCTGGAAGATCTGTTCGTTGGCAATATTAAAAGTCCAATTTGTTGGTGAAATTTTTGTATGAAAGACAAGTTGTGAACGCAGCAGTGTTCGCGTAAAATTGTGAAATTATTATTTATTATATATAACTTACCGTACCCATAAGTGATAGCCGTATTTAGTTTCGCTCTATTACGGCGAGTTATTGAAACTTGGAAGGATCCAGCTTAGAACGCTACTATTTATGAACATAGATGATAAAACGCAGATAGTGAGACCCGCAAAAAAGAAAACCTTTACTCCTCCTGTCCTGGATGACTCCACTGTATTTGCGCAGAGTGGCCCAAATAAAAAGCCTGAGGCTGCGATTAAAAAATCAATTCCGACGAGCAGCCCAATTGACGGCTCCACCGTATTTTCCCCATCGAAGCGAACGCCTAATCCTCCCCGTGTACCTCCGATCGCAAATCCGACAGCAACACCGGCTGCGAAAGCTGTCAATCATGACGCTACCGTATTTAGCTCTGCGGGCACGGCAGCTATGCCGGGCTCGTCTAGTGCTGTATCTAACAGTGAAACCTCGGTGACTAAAACGATTATTAAGGGCCGTTTTGAACTAGATAAATTGCTCGGCGTGGGCGGTATGGGAGTCGTTTATAAAGCGCTTGACCGCCGTAAAGTCGAGGCCAGTGACAGTGCTCCCTATGTGGCGATTAAAGTCTTAAACGATGACTTTAAACAGCATCCCGACGCCTTTATTTCACTGCAGCGTGAAGCTCGAAAGTCGCAAACTTTAGCGCACCCCAACATTGTGACCGTATTCGATTTTGACCGCGATGGCGAAATGGTTTTCATGACCATGGAGTTTCTCGATGGAGCACCGCTGGATGAACTACTGCGCGAGCATGTCGATGTCGGTCTGGAGGATGATGAGGCCTATAAATTACTCCACGAGGTTTCTCAGGCGCTTATTTACGCTCACTCCCACGGTATTATTCACTCCGACTTCAAACCTGGTAATATTTTTGCTACCAAAACCAAGGGCGCCAAGGTCTTTGACTTTGGTATTGCGCGGGCAGTATCACCGGGTGGTATGGGTGATGTGGTCGGTGAAAAGACCTTGTTTGACGCTGGTTCGCTCGGTGCTTTAACGCCTGCCTACGCCAGTATGGAAATGCTGATCGGTGAAGAGCCGTCGCCGAGTGATGATGTCTACGCTCTGGGCTGTGTGGCCTATGAGCTCTACACTGGGTGCCACCCATTTAAAAAGGTGCCGGCCGACAAAGCGTTTGCACAAAAGCTGAAAGCGAAGCGGATTAAGGGTTTGAGTCGCCGCCAGTGGCGGGCTTTAGAAGCCTCTCTGGAATTTTCAGTCGACAAACGTACCGCCTCAGTAGAAGAATTTGTTAAGCAGTTTTTTGGACGCTCGCGTGCCATTCTTCTGGGTTTGAGTGCTGTCTTACTATTGGCTACAGTGTTGGGTTCTACTTACTATATTACCGAACAGGGGGCGGTAGATGATGTCTACCGGGCCGAGCTGTTAAAGCAGAAAGAGGACGAGTTATTGCTGTTGCGTATCAGTGATAAAAAACAGGAACTACAGCGCTTACTTGCTCGAAGTACCCTAAGTAGTGCCTGGAATAGTGATGTCAAGGCAGATTTGGCGGCATACAGTCAGTTAGCTCCTGAAGATGAGGTTTTGCCAGAAGAAATTAGTAGCGGTATTGTCGAAAAATTTGTTGAAGCCGCTGCTGAGTACTCGCAGGCTGACAAGCTAGACAATGCTGAGAGTATGCTAAATCTCGCCGGTCAGTGGGGATCCCTCTCAGCTCAGGCCAGTATCATTTTAAATGCCGTTACTCAAAAGCGCGATCAAATTGAGCAGCGCATTAAAGCAGATCGTCTCGAAGTTGAGCGTAAAGAAGAGGTCACCCGACTCGCCCAAGTTCGCGCCAAGGTAGCCGCTGAAGCGCTCGCCCGTAAAAAGCAGCTCGATCAAGTGTTAAACAAAATAGAGACTTCAATCGATTGCGGTTACGACATGGATATTAGTGGAGCCCTAACCAATAATATGGCCGAGCTACAAGCGTTTGATGCCAGCAAATCTCAGCAAATCAAAGCGGTTTTGGCCAACGAATTAGTCGGTTGTATTAAAAGCTTGGCCTTAAAGAGCCCTAAGCGTGCTGCGCCGCTGCTGAAACAGTCGCGAGCGCTACTACCGAATCAGGCGGTGTTAGCGGCGATAAAACTAGATTATTGCATTCACTTAAAGCCAGGCAGTGGTGGCAAGGGCGATCGTTTTAGCTGTCAAGATCAGCTCGCTGGTGGCGGTTTGTCGCCGCAGCTAGTGGTGACTGAAGGTGAGTCAAAAAAGCCGATTGGTATTGGCCGCTATGAAATTTCTTTTAACGATTTAAAACCCTATTGCCTTTACAATAGTGCCTGTTCTGTAGTCGAACTGCTGGGCGACCAGCCCGCCAATAATATTCCGGTCACAGTGGCCAAGGGATACTTGGCGTGGCTCAGTCAACAAACCGGTTACGCTTACCGTTTGCCGAGTTATCGCGAATGGTTTGCCGCGGCTAGTGCTGGCGGTGAGCGCGAGCAAGCCAACCGTAACTGTAGCTTTAAATACGATGGCATTGAAAAGGGCACCGAGCTAGTTGCAACTAAAACCGGTGAAAATAACAAATACGGTCTGGTCAATCATGTTGGCAATGTACAAGAATGGGTCATTGATGACACCGAGGAATTGATGGCGGCCGGTGGTCATCGTCAATATTTGATGAGCCGCTGCCTGGCCACGACACAAAAAAATCACGATGGTAGCGCGGATCAATACACCGGCTTTCGGGTTGTGCGGGATATCAGTAAAAAATAACGATGAGTAAAATAACAACAATATAAAAAAAATAAAACAAATTGGTAAGACGTCCACTTTTGTAGTGGGCACCGAATATTAGGAATAGAAGATGTTGAAGTTGGTAAACAATGTAACCTTAGGTGAAAAGTTGGGATTGCGTCGCTGTCTTATCGCTATGGTTATTGCTGCGGTGTCTACCGAGGCCCTAGCGCAGCAAGTCAGCGGTGGCTCTAGCTTTAGACGCTCGGTGCGTTCAGCCTTTGAACAGGATGTGACCGTTACATCCGACCAAGACCTGACCAAAGAGTTTTATCAGCGCACAGTTGAGGCCAACGAGCCTAAACTTGAAACCGAAATCCCAACTCAAAACTTGCGCAACGATGGCCCGCGTATTCTCGTTAAAAAATTCGAATTTGTTCGACTGGTCGAATTCCCCGAGGCAGGTATTACCCGCGCCGAGGTCGCGACTCTAGCCGAAAAATTGCGCCGCAGGTACATGAAAGAAGATGAAATTTTCGCCAGCGGCTACACTCGCACCGACCTCGAAGAACTGGCTGACTACCTCAATGAAGTTGAGGCCCTAAACAACGCCAAAAACCTTTCTGGCAAGCACCTGCAACAACTGATCAATATGATGCGCAAGCAAAATGCTGAGCGCGGTGTCAGCTATGACGATCTGGAAGAAATTACCAACGAATTAACCGCTTACTACCGTAAACAGGGTTTGTTCTTGGCGCAGGTGCAAATTCCGGCGCAAGAAGTTGCCGACGGCATTATTTCGTTAACGGTGCGAGAGGGTATTTTGGGTCAAGTGGCGGTCGAAGATAACCAAGGTTATAGCATTAAGCAGCTGACCCAGCCGTTTAAGCACAATATTGGCGAACTGGTAAGACACACTGAAGTAGAAGAGGGTTTGTACCTGTTAAACGATTTACCGGGTCTCAATGTAACCGGTTATTTCTTGGCCGGTGATAACCCCGGTGAAACCGCTCTGAACTTGAAAGTACGTGAAGAAGACTCATGGAATATGACCATACGTGCTGATAACCACGGCTCAGCATTCACCGGTGACAACCGTATCTTGACTTTCTTCGAATGGTACAACCCTACCGGTAACGGCGACGCCCTGACCATTAGTTATTTGAAATCAAACTCTGTTGAAAACTTTGACGACGATTTTGGCTCTGACCTCGGTCAGTTTCAATACAGTATTCCAATGTTTGGTCCGCGCACACGTTTTGAAATTTCGGCTGTCTACAACGAATTTAAGTTGGCCGACCAGGGTGACAAAGATAATATTATTAACCAGCTCAAAATCCAAGGGGTTAACAAAACTTACTCCTTGAGCCTAGATCACAAATTCTATCGTTCGCGCGCCTTCAACATGTCCGCAGCTGTCAGTATTACCGACAAAGAAACTGAGCTTGAAGCTATTATCGAAATTGGTACCGGCGAGCATGTTCGTGGGGGTGAAGTGGTTTTCTATATAGATGGCTTGGGTCAGTCGGTGCAGATGTTGAACATGCTCAACTTTAAGGTTCAGTTCGGCGAGCACCAGAATGAAGTCGACGAAGCGCGGGGTAAAGACTTCTATAAATTCGCCCTGGATACCAACTCACTATTCTTTGTGCCGATACCCTTTATCGATTCCAGCAGCCGTCTCATTCTGAAGGGGCGTGTTCAGTACAGTAAGGAAGCATTGCCGACGCTTGAGCAGTTGTCGCTCGGTGGCGCCAGCGGTGTACGCGCCTATAACGTGCGTGACTTCTCGGGTGACCAAGCGGCGCTGTTAAGTGCCGAGTGGTATTTCAATATGCCAGAAGTAATTAACTTTAGCGTTTGGGGCGGCAAACGTCTTAACGAAGTACTCCAGATTGGCTTAATTGCTGACGTCGGTTATGGCTCACTGAACAGTTACGAAGCCGATACCACTGACGATTGGGCGGCGCTAGCAGGTGCAGGCCTGACGTTTAAGTTGAGTTGGGATGATCTATTTGCCGCGCAAATCTCTGTCTCCCACCCAATGATGTCGAAATCATCAGAAGGATTAAACAGCAGCGAAGCAACCTTTGCTGATCAAGCTAAGTCGGCTCAGGTTTATGCTGACTTCTCATTCTTCTTTTAAATAAATAAAATTGCGACGGATAGCACACCACTGTGCGGGACCGGAATCAGCGAGAGCAGTATGACCAAAAAAATTGATAACGCCATGACCAACCGAGCTAATAACACTATGAACGCAACCAAGAAACCCGCTCATCAATTAACCCATCCTGTCAACAAACTGGCCGCTGCCATCAATAAAAATTATCTGGTTTACGGCGGCTTAATTGCCTCGCATCTGGTTTTTTCGCAATCAGCCGTGGCGGGGCCTAAGGAGGGCGTGGTGGTGGGCGGCTTGGGCAGTATTAACACTGTCGACCTTACTACAACTCAGGTCAATCAGCTCTCTGACCGTCTGGCCATCGACTGGGCCTCGTTCAATATCAGCCAAGATGAAATGGTCAAGTTTGTTCAGCCGTCGTCATCATCGATTGTGCTTAACCGTATTCTTGACCAGAGTCCCAGCCAAATTCACGGGTCTATCGAGGCTAATGGTCATGTGGTTCTGGTCAACCCGCGCGGTATATTGTTCTCTGAAACCTCAATTGTTAACGTCGGCGCTATCACCGCTTCTGGTTTGAACATCAACTCAACTGATTTCATGAACGGCGATATGCTGTTTAAAGGCGAAGAGGGCGGATCCGGTACCGTTATCAACCGAGGTATCATCAACGCTTCCAGCGCGGTATTAATTGGTAAGCAGGTGACTAACGACACCACCGGTCTCATCAGTGCCGACGTTATCTCACTGGCCGCGGCCGACGAAGCGCTATTAACCTTCGATGCTGACGGCATGATCGGTGTCAAAGTCACCAAAGAGGTGATGGAAAACGAGATGGGCGTCGACAGCGCTATACTCAACAGCGGTGAAATCAACGGCCAGCAGGTATTGATGCAAGCCAGTGTGTCGCGAGATTTGTTTACCCAAGCGGTGAACAACACCGGCACCATTCGCGCCCGTGGCATAGACACTTCCGACGGTAAAATCATGCTGTTCGGCAGCGGGGCCACTGTGGTTAACCGTGGCACCTTAGATGCCTCTGGAGATATTAACGGTGGCTCGGTCCATATCGAAGGAGACAAAACCATCAACACCGGTACCGTGCTGGCCGATGGCGGCACGGGCAAGGGCGGCGACATCAAAATTCTTGGCGATGTGGTCGAGGTGATTGGTGACTCTACGGTTTCAGTTCAAGGCCACAGCGGTGGCGGTGAGATCCTGATCGGGGGCGATTATAAAGGTGGTAATGCTGATGTGCGCAACGCCACCACCACCACCATTGGTGTCGATGCTCAAATTTTGGCGGCGGCGCGCGAAGACGGTAATGGCGGTAAGGTCATCGTCTGGGCGAATAAAGATACCTATTTCTACGGCTTCATCGATGCCAGCTCTGGTTTATTTGGTGGCGATGGCGGTTTTATTGAAACCTCAGGTAAAGTCAATTTAACCGTGCGTGGCGAAGTGGTGGCCAAGTCTCATGCTGGCGGAAAGGCAGGGATGTGGTTGCTCGATCCACGCAATTTTATTATCGATGACACGATTGATGATGTTATTTGGAAGGATGGTGTTATCGGTGATGAGGCGACCGGTATTAATTCTGATATATCAGCCCAAAATGCCCAAAACGGTGTGTCTTCAGGTTTTATTGAACACATATTGAATAACGGAACGAGTGTCAGCATACATGTGGAAAGTGAACTGCAAACTACTGTGTCGGGGGTCTTAGATACCCAAGTTGAGGATAACAACACAGGCTCAATTCTTGTGCAGTCTGAAATTAGTGTTAACAGTGGCAGCGATATTTCGCTGACTCTAAAAGCGGGTACAGTATTAACGACTAATTCATTGTCAGAAAGTAACATTACTGTTAACAAGGCCATCATAAATGAAAGTACGACCAACAGTCTCAACGTTAATCTTCTTGCTAATGGCATTGTTACAGTAAATGACAATATTACCACTGCCGGTGGTAATGTTGTTATTGAGGGCACTACTAGCGGTGTCAAATCTGAA
>JAWUXW010000191.1:0-9906 GCA_034111125.1 Paraglaciecola sp. | reverse complement strand
GATTAACCCTAAACCAAACTGATCTTCGATGTATCCTTGTTTTTCGCAGTAATTGCTCAATGAATGGAGGTATTCATCATTGTGATTGTCTGATAATATATCGTTAACGATATCCGAGGAAGGACTTAAGACTTGAGGAATGCAACCAACAATGGAATCAAAAACTGCAGTTTGTCCTTTGAAATGATGAAGTAGATCTGATTCATGAAAAGAGACTTTGTCTAATAAACTTTTTCCTCGATCATCTAGAATTAGGTTGCCACTTTCATCTATCGAATTGATATATAAATTGATTTTTGATGCAATTATAGCTTTTGGATTAATATCCAACCCATAGATGAATTTAGGATTGTACTTTCTTGCCAATGCCAAAGTGATCCACCCATTCCCACAACCAATTTCAACTAGTTTTTTATCATTAAATTCAGAATAATCGTATCTAGATAATCCTTCAAAAAAAGTGTAAGACCATTCTTCAGGAGTAAAAGTACTCGGGAATTGAAGTAATAAAAGAGGTTCTGAGTTATCACGATCATTGGAAGTGTCAACCTTAACAAAAGAAAAGTGATACTTGGAAATAAAGTCGATTGAATAATTCTCATCATGATATCGTATGATTTCAGAAAGTGTTTTCCTTGTCTCTTCACTTTTAATTTCATCTTCTAAATTAGACAATATTGAATTGAAATTTTCAATAGTGTCGTTGCTTGATAACAAGCATTTTTTATAAAACTCAATACAGTTGATGGAAGGAGAATTTGACATTATTATTTATTTAATACTGTAATCGTGACGAACGTTAATTGTAATGTGCTCTGCTACTTTACTTGTGCTTGGCTAAATATACCTGTTTAGAATTAGATTGGGAAGCCTCTTATACTACCCTTGACCTTTTTAGCAGGGACGCCTGCCCAAATTTCACTTTTTCCTACTTTTGAGCCTTCCAAAAGAACAGCTCCAGCGGCGATAATTGAACCTGATTCGATATAACAATTATCCATTACACCGCGCAGCAGCGCCGAAGGTAATTGATCCCATTCCTACAAGAACGTTGTCTTCAACCTTTGCGCATTTTTAATTGATAGAAAAAATGAGTAACAACAAAACAATAGATAAACGGAATTACGATCAGCTTTACTTATTCTCTAATCAATGTCACGTTTCCGTGCTTTTCTCCAGATTTTCCGTACACATCTTCGTAAACGATTTTCCAAAAATAAACGCCATCATTGGCTTCAGCGCCACGTGGAGTTAATCCATCCCATCCTTCTGTGAAATTCACAGATTCATACATTACATTGCCCCAACGGTTCAAGATAATGATATTAAAATCTTTAATACTCAAGATGTCTACGGGAAGGAAAATATCATTAATGAAATCACCATTTGGTGTAAATACGTTAGGCATATAAATAACAACACATCCTGCGAGTTCATTAACAATTTGTACATCCTCGTATGCGACTGCGGTGCATCCATTCGCATCGGTTACCATAACACTATAAGATCCAACGCCTAAGTTCATAAGCGAATCAACATTGTTAGGTGAGCCTGTATTCCATACGTAAGTATATCCAGGTGTTCCGCCAAAAGCATCTACATAAGCAATTCCCGTAGTGTCACCAAAACAAATAGGAGTCGAGTAAGTGTCGAGGGTTAATGGTTCCATTGGACCAGAGACAATTGAATTCAAGGTTTGAACACAATTGTTTATATCAGTTACGGTTACCGTATAAGATCCTGCTGTTAAAGTGTCAATATTCTGTAACGTATCACCAGTGTTCCATGAATATGAATATCCTGGTGTTCCTCCAGAAACGCTAAGATCAATGCTTCCATTATCATCTCCAAAACATAGAACTGGAATAACAATGGAACTTAAGTTTATTGGAGCAAAAGGCTGCGTAATTAATGCTGAAATTGTATCCGTACAGTTACTAGCATCAGTTACAAGAACAGAATATGTTCCAGCAGGAATATTAGTTAAGTCTTCATTTGGACTTGCATTGTTCCACAAGTAAGTATATGGCATCACACCACCCAAAGCAGTAAGGTCAATTGACCCAGTGCTTGCCCCAAAGCAGAGTACGTCCACATGTGTTTCTGATAATACGATGTTGGAAGGTGCAAGAACAGTGTCCGTGTAAGTAATTTGACATCCATTACTATCTGTAACAACAAGATTATATATCCCTGGCAATAAGTTTTGAATATCTTCAGTTATTGCGGCGTTATCCCATAAGTAAGTATAGGGAAGCACTCCACCACTAACTGTAACGTCAATCGCTCCAATTGAATCTCCGAAACATGTTGGCGTTAGAGTTCCTGAGATCACTAAAGGTGTTGGTTCCAGAATTTGCACTGAAGCAGTATCTATACATCCATTGGTGTCCGTCACAACAACATTGTATGGACCTGCTATAAGCGTATTTAAATCTTGAATGATATCTGTTGTGTTCCACAAATAAGTATAACCTGCTGTTCCTCCCAGAACTGTTAAGTCAATGGCTCCATTGTTTCCACCAGCACAAAGAACGTGCGTCAACGAAGTGGATAAACTAAGTGGTGCGGTCGGTTGATCAATTACAACTGAAATCGTGTCAACACAACCGTTTGAGTCTGTTGCAACGAGGTCATAAGTCCCGAATGGAATTCCAGTTAAATCTTCAGTTGTGTCTGCTGTATTCCACAAGTACGTATATGGCTGAACACCTCCAATAGTTGTAACATCTATTGATGCAGTTGAATCTCCGAAACATAGAATGTTCACGTGCGTTTCTGTAAGTATGAGCTCGGTCGGTTGGAAAACTGTATCAATATATGTGATTTGACACATATTACTATCTGTTACAACAACGGTATAGATTCCAGCAGGAAGATTTTGAATGTCTTGTGTGATTTCCGTATTGTCCCATTGGTAGGTGTATGGAGTTTCACCGCCGTCAACTTCAATGTCAATTGCTCCGATAGAGTCATTGTAACACAGTATGTCAGTTACTGAAGTAGAAGTGAAATGCAATGCGGTATCAGGTTCTGCAATTATAAATGACATAAATCCTCCACACCCATTCGTGTCCACAACATCTACATAATATGCACCTGCTGGTATATTTGAAATATCTTGAGTACTATCTGTTGTACTCCATGTGTATGCAAATCCTGGTGTTCCGTTTGAAAGTGAGATGTCTATGGCTCCAGTCGAGTCACCATAACAAAGCACATCTGTGTGAACTTCTGAAATAAGAATTGCATCAGGATCTGTGATGGTAATACTCAGGGTATCCATACAATTGTTCGTGTCTGTTACCGTAACAAAATAGACACCAGCATTTAAGTTTGCAATATCTTGAATTGTATCTCCATTGTTCCATGAATATGAATATCCAGGAGTTCCGCCAGCAACTGAAAGATCAATAGATCCTTGTGTACCACTTTGACAAAACGGATTCAAATGTGTTTCAGTCAATGCGAGAGCTGGTGGAGTATAAACAGTAACGACCAAGGTTTGTGTACAATTGTTCGAGTCTGTTACAGTAACTGTATATCCTCCTTGCGGAAGATCAATTAAATCTGGAATAGTATCTCCAGTAGACCAGATATAAGTGTATGGTGCTATACCACCAATTACCGTAAGGTCAATGGTTCCTGTTGAGTCGCCAGAACAAAGATTTTCTGTTGTATTGGCGGTTACTGTCATCGAATCAGTGGGTTGATTAATTGTGAAATCAACGAAATTGAAACATCCATTGATATCAGTTACAGTGTCTGTATATATCCCTGCACTCAAGTTAATTTGATCCTCAGTGAGGATACCATTCGACCATGAATATGTGTATGGATTCGTTCCTCCAGTTATTGTAACATCAATTGAACCAACGGTATCTGCAAAACATAAAATGTCTGTAATAACTGCTGTTATTGAAATTGTATCTGGTTGAACAAGTGTGATGCTGTCAGTCATTTGACATCCATTACTATCTGTAACAACTACAATATGAGTTCCAGCATCTAAATTGACAATAGAATCTGTAATTTGTCCGCCAGGTGACCAAAAATATGAGTAGGGTTGAACACCACCAGTTACTGTAACTTGGGCGCTACCATCCATTGCGTTGAAGCAACTAATATCTTGTCCGTTGTAATCTGAGGTAATAGCAGTTGTCGGTGCAATAATTGGATTTTCTGTTAATGTAAATGATTGGAACAATGCGCAACCGTTTTGATCAGTTACACCAACTGTATATGTTCCTGCAGGTAAATTCCCAGCAAGTGAATCGATGTCTCCATTTGACCAGTTATACGTGTATGGCATTACGCCTCCTGTAACAAATAATTGCACAGATCCAGTTGAATCACCAAAACACAAGATATCCGTCACAACTGACGTCATTGCCATTCCTACAGGTGGTTGATCTATCGTAAAGGAAACGGTATCGCTACAGCCATTTATATCTACGACAGTGTCAATGTAGACTCCAGAAGGAACATTTAATAAATCTTGAACCAGTTCACCATTCGACCATGAATAGATGTATCCAGGAGTTCCGCCTGTAACTGAAACATCAATTACACCAGTACTATCTCCAAAGCATAAAACATCAGTTATAGCGGCTGTTACTATAAGAGAGTCGGGTTGTGTAATTGTAACACTGTCTTCAACAATACATCCATTGTCATCAGTAACTGTTATAACATGTACGCCTGCATCCAATCCATTAATTGTATCTGTTGCTAGTAATGTTGGAGTCCATAAATAGGTGTAAGGAACAACACCTCCCGTTGTGACAACTGTTGCACTGCCATCCATAGCTCCATTACAACTAATGTCTTGGCCATTATAATCAGACAATATTGAGGCGGTTGCTTCTAGAAGAGTTGGTTCTGTAATTGAAAATGTATCTGCCACCGTACACCCATATTGATCTGTGACAATCACATTATAAGTACCAGCATTTAAATTTCCTGCTAAAGAATCCATGTCACTGTTCGACCATTGGTAGGTGAAAGGCGCGTTCCCAACTCCACTAACATTAATGAACCCTTGGCCTAAATTGAAGCAGGTGTCGTCTTGCAATGTATTGAGTTGTAATGTTGGATTATCAGAAACGAATACAGGAGCTGTAGTATCTGTAATACATTCAACGCCTAAGTAACTCACGTGTAAAACGTAATCTCCAGCATGGAAGAGTTGAACATTTGGAATGGTTGGATTGTTGCCAGTTGAAGTAAATCCATTTGGTCCAGTCCATGTGAAGTCTAAAAATGTTGAATTTGGAAAGCTTAATGAGAGTAATTCACCAACACATAATGAATCTGTGTGGGTAATTACGGTGTCAGGGCAGTTTGAGACATCCACCGTTACAATGCCGCTTTCTAATGACGGACAACCATTGAGGTCAAGGAGATCTGATGCTCCATTATTTCCATTGGTAATTCCTGAAATTTGTCCAGTTCCAAATACGAATGCTTTGTTTTCCAGGATAGGTCCACATTGCCAAATTGCACATTCTGTAGGCAATTGAACTTGAAAGGTTATAACGGTACTATCCGCTCCAGTTGGCGAGTTTATTACTTGACCTCCTGTAGTTCCATCTGCACCAGTTCCAATTCTAACACGAACTACATTGTCTGCTAAAATAAATTCACCTTGATCGGTATCAATTGGATCTGTTTTTGGCCCTGTATTTGGCCCGAAATCAATAGATAGCGAATTTGGAATATAAACAAGTCGTTGATCTAAGGTGTCAGTCAAAAAAGTTCCAAGAGAAATGTCAGAGCCAATATTCTTGGCAACAATGGTATATTCCAGGATGTCTCCAGGCTCCACTGTTCCTGCATTTAAATCTGAATATGTTACTGATGCCCGAAGATCGGGTTCGTAAATGTCAATCGCAGATGTAATTACACTTGTTAAAACCGTTTCAGATTGTGTTGAAATGCGTATGGTTGCATTTGTTGCTGCATTTCCAATATAATTGAATGTCGCATTGTTTGGAGAGTAAATGTTGGCATCGTGCCCAAGGTTGTTATTATAACTAGGATTTCGGAATGCGGTAAGAACCCCATTTTGCGAAATTGTACTGTTAAATACATTGTTTACTGGGTGAATTGCATCACTAATGTTTACAAATGCACCTGCACCGTTAAATGAGAGTTGATCTCCAGATTGGCCTCTATCACCATCATGTGCAACAACGCCTAACTCAAAATTTACGGCTCCAGATGGAGGCGTTAAAAATCCAGAAAGCGGAATATCAACAGTACCTGATGCTCCGGGACTTACATTTGACAAACCATCGAAGACGGTAAGGTTTTTCATTGTTTCATAGATGTTGCCGTAAACGACAACAATAGTCCAGCCTCCGAAAGTGTTTGACCCTGTTTCAGTTACTACATTTGCAACAGTATAAGACGAAGTAATTGTATTTGCTTGAACTAAGGCTGTGATATCTTTAAAACAAAAATAGGTTTCTTTTCCTACGGAGTTGTCAAGCAATTCATCTGCGGTTAAGTCAATATAGCCTGCCCCATCAATACTTAGTTTTACCTGATCTCTATTGGCCCAGTTTGGAGTTGTATTCGGCTGATTGTCTAACTTTCCTTCCCAATATAATCCAGCCCATGTTATTTCACTACAACTGGCTAAATTCAATTGATCCGCTGATGACATAAACGTCGACGCATCAGCATCAATATCCACAAAATTACTTGAAACACCATTGTTGTCACTTGTTCCACCAGGCGGTGTCTCGTTATGGTCGGCACAGTTACAACCAACCGAAACGTTGGCTAACATCGTTAACCCACCTTTTTGATTCTCTTGATGACGCACAGAAAAAGGATCTATAGTTTGTCCAAATGAAGAAAATGATATTGTGAAGAAAAGAAGAAGAGTCGATAGAGTTTTCATGCGTCAAATTTTATTGGGAATTGTCCAAGAGTACAGTGTTGACGTATAAAATACGCGAGAAGTTTGTTTCAAAATGCAATTTGGGGATTATTATTTTCCTATTCTGGTATTCCTTTAATAATTTGAAGGAAATTATTGCTCTTTTGTTTAGACTAGAAATTAGGTATAGAGCGCAATAAAATGGTCTATGTGGTTCAGGATAAGGTCGGTGAAAAACATGGTGGCGATTCAAATAATGATCAATCCAAGAATAGAAAAGTAACAGTGGTCTTTTCGAATTAGAATTTTAAAATTGAAGTGAGGTTCGCATCAAAGGCGGATCTCACTCTTTAAACCAACTCGAATATTTCATTTTGATCACTTACCGCTCTCTTATCAAAAGTTGGCACTTTTTCTTATTCGATATCCGTATTACTTCCCCTTCACCTCGAAGTGGTCACGAAGTGAAACAATTCAGGTAGAATCTCCTTGAACTTCTTCACCTGAACTCCAGCACACAACCAAACAGTCCCGAAGGTAAATTCATCCAGCCTAGATGCATGGTCCTATTTTTTGTGTTAGCTATATAGATGTGAATGTTACTTCCAAAGTTCAATCAGATAGTTCATTGCATTTTTATAACTGACACCTTCAATTACGTTTGGTGAAACCTGCTGAGAGATCTGCTTAATAATGGACGGATAACAACTCGCATCTTCATGTTCTTTAAAATAGAAAGGAATGCGTGATCGGTCAGGGTGACCATCAGTACCGTAATAATCAGCGCCAAAACAAATGGAGTTGATACCTCCAAGCTCAATTCCGTGTTTCATGTGTTCGTACAGTGCATTTGGATCTTCATTATTCACAAATGCTCTCACAAAATTCACCCCAATGATTCCTCTGCGTTGCATGATTTCCTTTGCGAGATGGTCTGGTAAATTTCGTGCATGATTAAAAACGGGTCGGTAATTAGAATGGCTCGCCAAGATCGGCACATCCAAATTGTGCTTTGATAAATAATCTAAAATATCTTGCGCCAAGGCATCACTAGTATGCGAAAAATCGATGGCTATTTTTCTTCCGTTCAAATACTGGAGCAATTTTTCCCCATCTTCTTTTAATCCAACTTTGCTGTTATTTCCTCCGCCGAATCTATTTTCTGCGTGGTGTGTTAATCCAATGTAGAAGATACGTTTTGTGTTCTCTATAATTTGCTCCAATCGTTTGAATCCAACTTCTAGAGATTCATCTTCTTCGCAAAATCCTGAGGCGTTTTCAATCGCTGCAATCATTCCCAATTTGCTTGAATTTGAAATTTGACTCAAGGTAGCAGTGTCATGAACCAAGGTGCAGTCATTCGGGTACTTTTCAAGGAAGGATGCAAATATTTCACTTTGTCTAACTGCCAAAGCTGCACTTCCCTTTGCCGTTGCCGTAAAAATGGCCATCACTTGCAATTTCACATTTCCTTCTGCCAACGTAGGGAATGAACAGCCAATTCCTTCTCGTTTGAAAGGATCTGGATTGGGCATTTTTAGCATGTGTGCGAGTAGATCGCAATGGAGGTCAATAACTGGGTATTGCATAGGGATTGATGATTTTACAGTTTTCCTTTAAAGAAAATGAGATTCAAAGATAAAGTTGGGCGCAAAAATGATTCTTTTGGTGAAGCTAAGGTTAGAAGCTTTGTCAATATTTTATTTCTTCACGACTTTAATCACTTCTGTCTGTCCGTCTTTAAAGGTAAGACGCACAAGATAGAAACTAGAAACCAAATGAGACATGTCTATTTGTGCAGAATTGACACCGTTGAATAAGATTCTACCGATTGGGTCAATCAATTGAACGGAATAATTGTCTTCTGCTGCTTGAATAAAGATTTGATTCGTAAACGGATTCGGGTAAACCAATGAATTTCCACCACCAAAGTTCACGCTTCGGACCTCAGAAGACGAGTTGTCGCCATTTTGATCGTATTGATTGATTTTATAGTAGTTAATGCCTTCTATCGGAGATGGATCTTCGATTGAATAATCAATGAGCATTTGAGAATTCCCCGCGGCCTCAATTTCGCCAATAAACGTCCAGTTGTATCCATCCACAGATCTCATGGCATCATAGTGACTCGTGTTGATTTCAGTTGAAGTAGACCATTCCAAAAGCGCTGTTCTATCCACTTTTGTTGCAGTGAAGAATAAATCAGTCACGGGCAAGGGAACAAGAAGGTCTACCAGTGTCCATGCTTCAAAAAACGCCGTAGGGTTAACCACAACATTTGATACCGTATTGCTCACTGCATTTCCAGTTCCAAATAGTATTTGTTCCCAATCGTTAATTGTTGAATTGAACCGTTGTGCTCTTAAGTTGGCTTCAAGAATGACGTTCGTGTTGGCCAATTCATTGGCGTTGTCGTCATACGCAAAATTCAATGTCGCTCCAGGATTTGTAGAATAATTTTCTGCATCAATGATCCAGAATCGGTCCACGACTTGTAAAGGTGTTGCCACATTCGTTACATACGAAGGGAATACCGTGTTGGCATCTGTTGATGTCTCGTAGGAGCTTAATTCGAAATAACCACTTCCAATTCCTGGGGATGTGATGTTCATGGAAAGTGGAATTTTAACATCGTTTCCGCCTTGAACTGCGGGAAGGGTAGTATACGGAATTGTATAAACGCCTGTATTGTTTCCTATGTTCCAAATAATCTTATTGTTTTCAGCTTCAGAAATAATATTTCCGCCAGCTCCAGTTGTGGAGATCGCATTCGCATTTCCATTATCAACAACAACTCTCGCTCCATTATCAATGACCAAATAGCCACCATTGAATACAACTCTACTTTGAGCAAAAGAGTGACCAGAGATGAAAAGTAAAATGAATAGGATGAGGTAATTTGCTTTCAAAGTGTTGCTTTCGTTAAAAGTCCGATTCTGTAAAGATAATCTATTGATCCTTAACATCCTCGTTAATGGTGCTTAAATTATCAGAAGCCAATTTGTAGTCGTTCTTTA
>JAWUXW010000190.1:0-8744 GCA_034111125.1 Paraglaciecola sp. | reverse complement strand
AACCCTGAATAAGATCGGCGGCGACAACGGTGTGGGTCGTGTGGATATTGTTTAGAACCGTTATGTTGGTATGAAATCTAGAGGCTGTTACGAAACCCCTGGTGGCACTATCATGATGAAAGCGCATCGCGCCATTGAGTCATTAACCTTAGACCGTGAAGTGGCACATCTAAAAGATGCTTTAATGCCTAAATACGCCGAACTTATTTATAATGGTTTTTGGTGGAGCCCTGAGCGTGAAATGTTGCAAACCATGATTAATGAGTCTCAAGTTAATGTGAATGGCGACGTGCGCGTGAAATTGTATAAAGGATCTGTGAGTGCCGTTGGTCGACGCTCTGAAGACAGTCTTTTTGATGAAAATATCGCCACTTTTGAAGATGATGCTGGCGCTTATGATCAAAAAGATGCAGCGGGTTTTATTAAGTTAAATGCCTTAAGATTACGCATTGCTGCAAATAAAGGCAGAAAATTATTGTAATATAGAGCTTCAAACACATTTTATTTGTGATTGCCTTTTTGGTCGAAGGCAATCAACAATTTTGGGGACTTGAAACGCACCCCCATCGATATGTCCATGTTCATGGATGTTAAACCTAGATAATTAATATGCTCGAAGAGTCGGCTTTATTCACCGTAGGTTTATTGCTCTCTAGTGTCTTGTGATTTTAGGCAGTGCTAATGTCGTCAATGCATTATTTGATCTACACCTAAGCCTATTAAATTGTCGCGATATGATTTCTTTGATTGTCATCAAAAAAGATCCGAATCGTTCTTAGGCGCGTAATAACTCTTATATACTAGTGTGCTTTAGCAATAATGTTGATAAAATCTATTAGAGCTAAGTCCACTTTCTAACCATCTGGGAAAGTTTCTATGAGTAATTCTATGGCAGATGCCAATTCTGATCCATCTTATAATTATCAAGTGGTTCGCCAGTTTTCTATTATGGCGATTGCCTGGGGCATCGTTGGCATGGGTATAGGCGTACTGCTTGCATCGCAATTGGTATGGCCTGGGTTAAATGATATTTTTCAACCGTATACTCACTTTGGTCGTTTACGTCCATTACATACTAATTCGGTAATCTTCGCTTTTGGTGGTTGTGCTTTATTTGCCGCTTCTTATTATGTGGTGCAGCGTACTTGCCAAGCGAAGTTATTTGGTGGCTGGTTGATCCCGTTTACTTTTTGGGGTTGGCAGGCGGTAATCGTATTAGCCGCAATTACCTTGCCGATGGGATTAACCACGAGCAAGGAATATGCCGAGCTAGAGTGGCCCATCGACATTTTGATTACGCTAGTGTGGGTCGCTTACGCGATTGTATTTTTCGGCACGATCATGAAGCGCAAAACCCCACATATTTATGTGGCCAATTGGTTTTTTGGTGGGTTTATCGTCACCGTGGCTATCTTGCACGTAGTGAATAGTGCGGCCATTCCAGTGACATTGACTAAATCTTATTCTGCTTATGCGGGTGCTGCCGATGCCATGGTGCAATGGGGGTCTGGACATAATGCCGTGGGCTTTTTCTTAACCGCCGGCTTTTTGGGGATGATGTATTATTTTGTGCCTAAGCAAGCGGGCCGCCCAGTGTACTCTTATCAGCTCTCTATTGTGCATTTTTGGGCGCTAATTTCTATCTATATGTGGGCGGGCCCGCACCACTTACACTATTCGGCATTACCTGATTGGACGCAAAGCTTAGGCATGGTGATGTCGTTAATTTTATTGGCGCCGAGTTGGGGCGGGATGATTAACGGTATTATGACCTTGTCGGGTGCATGGCATAAATTGCGTACTGATCCGACATTGCGTTTCTTGGTGGTATCGTTATCGTTCTACGGCATGTCTACTTTTGAAGGGCCTATGATGGCCATTAAAACCGTGAATGCACTATCGCATAATACCGATTGGACGATTGGCCATGTACATTCAGGCGCGTTAGGCTGGGTAGCGATGATTTCTATTGGCTCGCTCTACCATTTGATCCCTATTTTATTTGGTAAGCAGGGAATGTGGCGAGTAAGTTTGATTAATGTACATTTTTGGTTGGCAACATCAGGCACGGTACTGTATATCGCGGCAATGTGGGTGAATGGGATTACGCAGGGCTTGATGTGGCGTGCTTTTAACCAAGATGGCTCGTTAACCTATAGTTTTATTGCTTCGGTAGAAGCCAGTCGGGGTGGGTATGTTGTGCGTGCCATCGGTGGTGGTTTGTTCTTCTTAGGCATGCTATTTATGGCCTATAACACGTATCGTACGGTACGAGATGATGAGAGTTGCACATCGCCTAGTACCGCATCATCGTTACCTGAAACTAAAGCCGCTTAGGAGATCATGCAGTGAAGAATCATGACATTGTAGAAAAAAATATCGGTTTGATGCTGGCGTTAGTCATTGTAGCGATTAGTTTTGGTGGTTTGGTAGAAGTCGTGCCGCAGTTTTTCTTAAAAGAAACCACAACGCCTATCGAAGGCTTGATGCCGCATAAGGCTGTAGAGCTAGAAGGTCGTGACATTTATATTCGCGAAGGTTGCCATGTATGCCATACACAAATGGTGCGGCCATTACGTGCCGAAGTTGAGCGCTATGGGCACTACTCTGTAGCGGGCGAATCGGTTTACGAGCATCCCTTCCTTTGGGGTTCAAAGCGCACCGGGCCAGACCTTGCGCGTGTAGGCGGTCGTTATAGTGATGTTTGGCACAAGGCGCATCTTTACAACCCGCGTAATGTTGTTCCAGCCTCCAATATGCCTGAATTCCCTTGGTTGTTTGATAATGTGCTCACTGGTGAGGATACACCTAAAAAAATGCGGGCATTACGCATAGTCGGTGTACCGTACACGGATGAAGACATTGCGGGTGCAGAAGCTGCAGTAAAAGGCACAACAGAAATTGATGCCTTAGTGGCGTACTTACAGCAGTTGGGTACTTTGCCCATACTGCAGCAAAAACGTTAACCAAATAAGTTAAGAGAGTGGCGTAGCGTATGGATATCAATGATTTTAGAAGTCTATCTACCGTCTTTGTGATGATTGCATTTCTGGGTATTTGTTGGTGGGCATTTTCGCCATCGCGTAGGAAAAAATTTGACGATGCAGCAAACCTGCCGTTTGCTGATGAAGGTAATCATGACCGCTCACTAAAATAACACTAACGTTGTTTTAGTGAGATATTTTAGAGCAGCATTTGACTAGCTGGCTTTACAAAAGTGTGTTGGTCATATTGGCACACATAGGAAATGATTGGCTTATCACAGATTTTTTAAACCGGCCGTGAATAAGTCATCTTTTGGCTCTACAGTAGGTAGGATTAATTATGAGTACATTTTGGAGTTTTTGGATTGTTGGTCTTACCGTGACCAATTTAGCGCTTATTCTTTGGGTGTTGTTGGCTAATCGTAAAGTGGCCGTAGAAGATGATGAGGATCCAGAAAATAGAACGACCGGACATGTTTATGACGGCATTGAAGAATATGATAATCCACTACCGAAGTGGTGGTTCCAGATGTTTATACTTAGCATCATATTTTCGGTGTTATATTTAATTATTTATCCAGGACTGGGTAGTTGGAAAGGCTATTTCCCATTCTTTGAAGAAGGCCATTGGTCTAGTGTACGGCAGTTAGAAGAACAGCAGCAAAAAGCCTTGGTGCAACATGAGTTAAGCTACGGCGTGTATTCAACCATGTCGGTGAAAGATCTAGCTGACGAGCCGCGTGCAATGAAAATGGCGTCGCGTATTTTTGCTAATAACTGTGCAGTTTGTCATGGTGCCGATGGGGGTGGATCTTTGGGCTTTCCTAACTTAACCGATCAGGATTGGTTGTATGGTGGTACACCAGAAAACATTAAGGAAACCTTAGTCAATGGTCGCCAAGCGGCAATGCCTGCTTGGTCAGCGATTTTGGGTGAGAAAGGCATCAATACAGTGACGCAGTATGTGTTGAGTTTATCGGCTCAAGAACACGATACTAGCTTAGTAGCGGCAGGCGAAAAAATATTCGCCAGTAATTGTGCCGCTTGTCACGGTAAAGAGGCGAAGGGTCTTTACGCACTAGGTGCACCTAACCTGAGTGATGATATTTGGCTTTATGAAGGCACTCCAGCGGGTATTCGTCAAAGCTTACGCAATGGCCGTAATGGTGTAATGCCGGCACAAAAAAATCGCTTACGCGAAGATAAGATTCATCTATTGACAGCGTATGTTTATTACTTGTCGTTGGAGTGAATAAAGTGAGACGTTAGACGCTTTAAAGAAAGAACTCTCGGTGGGCTTGCCCCGAGTCGCGCTAACGTTTTAGAAAATTCCGGTTGACCGAAGGTCAATCAAATCGCACATAAAAGATAGCAGTTCACGGTATTTGGCGCGTATGTAAAAAGACCTTATTATTAATGCTTTTATTTTTTAAAGCGTCTCGCATCTCACTTCTCACGGCTTACCTTTAAACAGAGTGGTTTTCTCAAACATGACCAACACTACTGACAAAAAGCCCTCTCCCAACGAATCCCCCATCCGTTACGTCAATCTTTACGAGTCAGAAAATAAAGTTTATCTACGCAAAATTTCTGGCATTTATCAATCATTACGCCGTTATGCGGGCTTGCCCTTGATGCTGGGTTTTTTGTTGATGCCTTGGTTAGTGATTGATGCTCGTCCGGCTATATTGTTTGACCTTCCCACTCGACAATTTCATATTCTTTGGGTTACCTTTGGCCCCCAAGATGGCATGTTGTTAGCGTGGCTGTTAATTATTGCCGCTTTTGCCTTGTTTACAGTGACCGCTTTTTTAGGTCGTGTCTGGTGTGGCTTTACTTGCCCACAAACCGTGTGGACGCTGATGTTTATTTGGGCGGAACATTTTTGTGAAGGGGATCGTAATAAACGTATCAAGTTAGATCAGGGTGATTGGACTTTGGACAAAGCTATGCGAAAAATCAGTAAGTATAGTTTATGGCTAATTATTTCTTTTGTTACGGGCCTTACTTTCGTTGCTTACTTTTATCCAGTACGTGATTTATTACAAGGATTTATTCCGCACTTTAATACGGCTGGTTTTTTAGTTTTTGAAAGTTCCACCTCTATTTTTTGGACCTCATTTTTTACCGGTATGACGTATATGAATGCCGGCTTTTTGCGCGAACAAGTGTGCAAGTATATGTGTCCTTATGCACGTTTTCAGTCGGTTATGTATGATGAGGATACGCTGGCAGTACATTATGACGTTAGTCGAGGTGAGTCTCGGGGCGCACGTAATGTGGGCGATGATTATAAGCTAGAAGGTAAAGGTGACTGCATTGATTGCTCGTGGTGTGTGCAAGTATGTCCGGTTGATATTGATATCCGCGATGGCCTGCAATATGAATGTATTAATTGCGGCTTATGTGTAGATGCCTGCAATGCAGTGATGGATAAGATGGAGTATCCTCGCGGCTTAATTCGCTTTACCAGTGATGATGCGTTAGAGAATGGCGTCACGCATTTTTTCCGTTTACGAGTGTTGGGCTATATTGGTATCTTAGCTATTATGTGTGGCTTATTTGTCTATACGGTTATCAATCGTCAGCCAGTGACCTTGGATGTTAGCCGAGATCGAGGTGCGCAGTTATTCCGCATTAGAAGTGGTCATGTACAAAATGTGTATACCATTAAAATCCATAATATGGATCGTCAGAGTCATCAATATACGATAGCCCTAGAGACGCCATTGCCATTTCGTATCGTTAAATATCGACCTGTATTGCTTGAAGAGGGTGAAATATTTAGTGTTCCGTTACGGGTTTCTATTCCTAAAACTGAATTGGAGCACGTCACTAGCGATATTGTTTTTATTGTTCGCGCTACCGATGACGATGCGATGACAGCACGGGAATCCGCTAAATTTATTGGCCCATCTAAATAAATTGATTCACATCAACAACGGATGACTCACTATCGATTACTCTAAAAGGATAAAGGAGAGTTTTACAGGTTAGTTTTGGCTGATCACTTGATTTATCTCCAATACCCCCCTATATCATTACCGTACAATTTAATAGACATAGTGTCAACACGGTGAACATACAGTAAAAAATCAGTAAAAAAATCAGTAAAAAAATCAGTGTAGAGATCATTAGCCATGCGTATCGATCGTTTAACCAATCAATTACAAACTGCCTTATCCGATGCCCAGTCATTGGCCCTAGGGCGTGACCATAGTCGCTTAGACCCCCTGCATTTATTTTCATCCATGCTCAATCAGCAAAGCGGCACTATCCGACCGTTATTGGCACAAGCGGGCTTTGATACTGCGGTGCTGCGTAATGAAGTCGCCAAACAGCTAGATGACCTGCCGAAAATACAAAGTCCCAATGGCGACGTGCAAATGTCTGCAGAAATGGGGCGTCTGCTAAACCTCGGTGATAAAAAATCTCAAGATAATGGCGATGCCTATATTTCCAGCGAAAGTATTGTCTTGGTTGCCATGGAAGATGGCTCCACCAATCTGGGTAAATTATTATTACGCTATGGCAATCTAGAGCGTTTGAATCAAGCGATTGAGACCATTCGTGGCGGGGAAACTATCGATAGCCCCGATGCAGAACAACATCGTCAGGCACTAGAAAAATATACCGTTGATCTAACCAGCCTTGCCGAAGCCGGCAAGCTCGATCCTGTGATTGGCCGTGACGATGAAATTCGTCGCACCATACAAGTATTACAGCGTCGCACCAAAAATAACCCGGTGTTAATTGGTGAACCCGGCGTCGGTAAAACGGCGATTGTAGAAGGCTTGGCGCAACGCATCATCAATGGCGAAGTACCCGAAGGATTAAAACATAAGCGGGTGTTATCACTGGACTTGGCCGCCTTACTAGCCGGTGCAAAATTTCGGGGTGAATTTGAAGAGCGTTTAAAAGCCTTATTAAATGAATTGTCAAAACAAGAAGGCCGCATCATTATCTTTATTGATGAATTGCACACCATGGTCGGTGCAGGCAAAGCCGAAGGCGCATTAGACGCGGGCAATATGTTAAAGCCTGCCTTAGCGCGAGGTGATCTACATTGTGTAGGGGCAACCACACTGAATGAATACCGTCAGTTTATCGAAAAAGACTCGGCCCTAGAACGCCGCTTTCAAAAAGTGCTAGTCGAGGAACCTTCAGAGACCGACACCATTGCAATTTTACGCGGCTTAAAAGGACGCTATGAAGTGCATCATGGTGTCGATATTACCGACTCCGCGATTATTGCCGCCGCAAAATTATCCCAGCGCTATATTACCGATCGACAACTCCCCGATAAAGCCATTGACTTGATTGATGAGGCAGCCAGTCGCATCCGCATGGAAATTGATTCTAAACCCGAAGCCTTAGATCGCTTAGAACGCCGTCTGATCCAATTAAAAATTGAGCGCGAAGCAGTTAAAAAAGATAAAGATGAGGCGTCGCGTCAACGCTTAAAAAAAATGGATAAAACCATCGCGACGATTGAAGATGAATACCACGATTTAGAAGAAATATGGAGTGCAGAAAAAGCCGCGCTACATGGCACCCAAGAAATCAAAAGCACCTTAGAGCAAGCGCGCTTAGACATGGACGCAGCCAAGCGAGCAGGGGATTTAGAACGTATCTCACAATTACAATACGGTTTCATTCCCGAACTGGTGAAACAACTAGACATGGCCAGCCAAGCCGAAATGATGGACATGAAACTCCTACGCAATAAAGTCACCGACGAAGAGATTGCCGAAGTGGTATCTAAATGGACCGGCATTCCCGTGTCTAAAATGCTCGAAGGCGAACGAGAAAAATTACTGCGCATGGAAACCGAACTACACCAGCGAGTCATTGGGCAAGAGCAAGCCGTCGTTGCCGTCTCTAATGCCGTGCGTCGATCACGAGCAGGCTTATCGGATCCTAATCGACCCAATGGTTCCTTTTTGTTTTTAGGCCCAACTGGTGTAGGTAAAACCGAACTCTGTAAAACCTTGGCAGAGTTCTTGTTCGATAGCCCAGATGCCATGGTGCGTTTAGATATGTCTGAGTTTATGGAAAAACACTCGGTAGCACGTTTAATTGGCGCACCTCCCGGCTATGTCGGATACGAAGAAGGTGGCTACCTAACGGAAGCCGTGCGCCGTCGTCCCTACTCGGTACTATTACTCGATGAAATAGAAAAAGCCCATCCCGATGTCTTTAATATTTTATTACAAGTCTTAGACGATGGACGCCTAACCGATAGCCAAGGCCGCACAGTTGATTTTCGTAACACCGTCATCGTGATGACATCTAACTTAGGTTCCGATTCCATCCAAGAAATATCACAAAATCGCGAGTTTGATAGCGTCAATTTTGACCTCACGGAAAAAAGTGAAGGCGACACCCTGATAGAAGTCAATCAACACAAATATGAAGCCATGAAAACCGCAGTGATGGAGGTGGTTACCCAGCATTTCCGACCAGAATTTATTAACCGAATTGATGAAACCGTCGTCTTCCATCCGCTAGCCCAAGATCAAATTCGGGCGATTGCCGAAATTCAACTCACTTCATTAAAAGCGAGACTAGTCGACCGAGAACTTGTCTTAGAGTTGGATGAGGCCGTGTTAGATAAATTATCCGTCGCGGGATTTGATCCTGTCTATGGTGCTAGGCCACTGAAACGCGCGATCCAACAACTGATTGAAAACCCACTAGCGCAGTTGTTGTTAGCGGGTGATTATGTCGCGGGGGATACGATTAAGGTGATGGTGGTTG
>JAWUXW010000189.1:0-12473 GCA_034111125.1 Paraglaciecola sp. | reverse complement strand
ACCAAAAACAGTGGCGGGGTTTCAGCCTTTTCAATCAACGCCATTAAAAAAGCTTCGTCTTTGGCCTGCGCAGGGCGGCAATACAAAATCACGCCCTGATGATTGGCATCGCCTTTGTCTTCTAATTCTTGGCGGGTAACGTGCTGAATCTGCACCCCCGCTTTTTTTGCCAAGGCGACAATATCGTTCACTCGTTTGTCGTCACGCCCTTGCAGTATCAGCAGCTGTTCAGACCGCTTAGGGGCTTGCTGTAAAAACATCTCGACGGCATGAATGCCATATATTAATTCTTGGCTCACTCTACTCTCACTTAGTTCTCGCTCAACGTTAGCGCTTAATTACTTCTTAGGCTTTCGCTTGCGCGGCTTTTTAGCGGGCTTGGCATCGCCGCTAGGCTTAGCGCCAGCCTTATTGGGCCCAGCACCTGACTTAGATTTACTTGGCCCGCCCTTACCTTTAGCGCCAGGCTTGGCTTTCTTTTTAGCACCAAACTTTACCGCTTTGGCAATAGCCTCACGTGCACCTTCACCAGCCAGCTCTAAATCTATTTTGCGGTCATCTAGGTCAACTCGTGCAATAAGCACGGTTAATTTATCGCCTAACTGGTAGGTCGTTTTGGTTTTCTCACCAACTAAGCGCTGTGACGCTTGGTCAAACTGATAATATTCAATAGCCAATGCAGTAACGTGAATCAAAACTTCCACATACACGTCACTAAGTGCGACAAACAAACCAAAACTAGTTACGGCAGCAATAACGCCGTCAAACTCTTCACCCACGCGCTCTTTTAAATACTCGCACTTTAACCAGGCTTCCACATCGCGGCTAGCCTCGTCAGCACGGCGTTCAGCCATCGAGCAATGCTCGCCGGCGGCAGCCAAATCAGCAGTTTTGTAAGGCTATATTGTATCTAGCGCAATGGGCTTAGCGCCACTGTCGCGCTTAACCCTAGGGCTGTTTTTACTGCTGCGAATAACACTGCGTAACGCTCTATGCATTAGCAAATCTGGGTAGCGTCTTATCGGCGAGGTAAAATGCGCATAAGAGTTATAACTCAAACCAAAGTGGCCTTTATTCTCTGCTTGATACACCGCTTGGTTCATTGACCGCAACAACATTGTTTGAATAACCGATGCATCAGGCCTGTCGGCTACGCTTGATAGCACGGCCTGATAATCAGCCGGTGACGGTTTGTCTCCGCCACCTAAACTCATCATCAGCTCACTTAAGTAAGTGCGTAAGTTTTTCAGCTTTTCTTCTTTCGGGCCTTCATGCACACGGTACAAGCCTTCTAGTTTTTCAGCCTGTAAAAATTCAGCCGCACACACATTAGCCGCCAACATGCACTCTTCAATCAGCTTATGCGCGTCGTTGCGCTCGCGCGGCACTATGCGTTGAATTTTACCAAAGCTGTCAAACAGCATTTGGGTTTCAACCGTATTAATATCGAGCGCGCCGCGTATTTCACGCTTGGCACGCAGCGCTGTATATAAACCATGCAAGGCTTTGACATGAGGTAATACGCTTTGATACTGCGCTACTAACTTAGGTTTACGCGGGCTATCAGCGTCGTCTAACAAAATACCCACCTCGGTATAAGTCATTCGCGCATGCGACTTCATGACTGCTTCAAAAAACTGGTAAGCCTCTACCTGCCCGCTATTACTAATAGTCATTTCGCAAACCATACACAGGCGGTCTACTTCAGGCTTAAGCGAACACAGGCCATTAGAAATAGCTTCTGGCAACATAGGTACAACGCGCGCAGGAAAATAAACCGACGTACCTCGACGCCAAGCCTCGCTATCTAAGGCTGAATTAACCTGCACGTAATGTGACACGTCAGCAATGGCAACCAGCAGCTTCCAGCCACCCTCTTTTTGCTTTTCACAATACACCGCATCGTCAAAGTCTCGGGCGTCTTCACCATCAATGGTGACTAACGGTAGATGCCTAATATCAATGCGGTTTTGTTTGTCTTTTTCATCAACCTCTTCGCCTAAGGCATTGGCCTCAACCATTACCTCATCATCCCATTCAAACGGAATATCATGGGAGCGAATGGCTATATCAGTTTCCAAGCCGGGCGCTAAGTGATCGCCCAGTACTTCAATAATTTTGCCTGCAGGCAATTTGTGTTTTTCAGGCTGCTGGGTAATGCCAACAATCACAAACTGGCCGTCTTCGGCTTCTAGCTCACTAGATACAATTTGTACGTCATGGCAAATGCGTTTGCTGTCGGGCACAACATAACCGCCTTGGCTATTGGCATAATAACGCCCCACCAAAGTCTCGGTATTTCTGTGCAGCACTTCAACAATTTTGCCTTCAGGGCGCCCGCGCTGGTCTACGCCGCTTTCTCGCACCAATACTTCATCGCCACTAAAAACCAAGGCCATTTGGCGACCATGTAAAAACAAATCGTCGCGTTTGCCGGTTGCGTCTTTAGAGTCTTCACGAATTAAAAAGCCAAAGCCATCTTTATGGCCTTGCACTCGACCGCGAATCAAACTCAGTTTATCCATCAAACAATAAGCGCCGTTTCGATTACGCATTAACTGCCCGTCGCGCTCCATAGCACGCAGACGGCGGCGCAGTGCTTCTTCAGCATCTTCGCCTTCAACCTGCAGCGCTAGCGCAATTTCTTCACGCAGCTTAGGCACGCCAGCTTCTGTTAATTTAGTCAGTATTAGCTCACGACTCGCAATAGGAGCAGCGTAATTAGCCGCTTCGCGGGCGGCATGTGGGTCTTGCGGTTGGCTTTTTTTAGCCATAAATATCAATATCCATAGAGGCTGCAATGCAGCAATGCTGGCATTATAACCAGATTAGATGGCAAACAAGTGAAATAGTCGCTACTAAGCTTTGCTAGCCTTAGAACTAGGTAAATGACGGACCATACAACCAAATGCCAATATCACCATAAACGCGAGCACATTGGCGGGGTCTGTAAGTTAAAGTCCGCAAACGAGCGGATCAGTATTGCCACAAACAATACAGCACAGTGAAACCTAGCACGCTAAATCCAATTAGGCCAAGCTCAAAGCCAATGTCTAAATAGTTGTTATAACAGTAAATTGCGCCTTACTGACATCAGCACCTTGATACTTAGAGTAGGCCAACTAAAACGTCACCGTGCCAGTGCCGATAACTGAGTGGTCTTCCCATATGTTGACGGTTTCATGCACAGCTTCATCACCTATTTATGTTTCAGCACTCGTTTCTCCATCCTCTCAACTAACTTTTCAATGTCAAACCAGTTACTCACAATTAGCATGTCAAGTTATCTCTATAGCTTGGATGACAGGAAATAGTAATCTTTAAAAAACACTGTACGCATACCCACGCTGACTCAGTAATAAGCGCACAAAACGTTAGTCAGCTTTACTTTAATACGATTGCTAGCAACTGTTTACCGAGCGCATAATTAAACGCCCACAATCCAAGTAACAAATGCAACCTCACAGGCTCCACACTGCCACTGGGTGAACGCGGCCAAATAATACTGCGCGCAAAAAATAAAATTCGCATATTTTACTTCTTATAGCCATGCCACTATATTTTATTTAAGACATAAAAAATCATCCGCCAATGTGCATATTCATAACCACCACGACTAAGAAGCAAATATGCACTGTTGGCAATTGTATTTACTCTATACAATATAGGAAGGCACTCAAAGGCAGTTCAATATGGCATGTAAACAGCAATCATTAACACCGCTATTTATTATATGCTGGATAATTGCTAGCTTTTTGAGTACAAGTAAAATTTATGCTCAAGACATCCAACACAGCATTGGGGCTGGTGAGTTAATTCCTATCATGGCATTTGAAGAAAACCTAAGCCTTGACGAATTACTTGCTGGCGACGGAGTAACGCTACGTTCGGTAGTAAAAACCATCGATAGCATTACTATTGAACAGAGTTTCTTTTAAGCGAATATATAATGAACCAACAAAATAACTTTGACGTGAAAAACAATTATTCGCAAGAAGAAGTGATAGATCTAGCACGCTATTGGCGCATATTAATGCAGCGTAAATGGTCAATACTTGGGCTAGCTTTTATTTTTTCAGTGCTAGCAACATTTGTTGTTTTTACAATGAAGCCAGTCTACAGCGCCAGCACAACAATACTAATCGAATCAAAGCAAGCCTCCTCCATCAAAGAGGTTTACATCTTAAACACTAAAATTGCAGAATATTTTTTAACCCAGTTTGAGATACTTAAGTCACGAGACATCGCCATTAAAGTAATAGACCAATTAAACTTGCGTACCCACCCCGAGTTTGACCCAGGCCAACAAAGTAGTTTTTTGCCAAAAATTAGTCTATCAGCACTACTGTCAGCAGGGCCAACTAAAGAAAAAAGTACTGAGCTAATAGAAGCAAGGAAAATGACTGGCGTTGTTAATAAGTTTGTTGCCCGATTAAAAATATCACCTACTCGCAACACACAGCTAGTTAAAGTAAAATTCGAATCAACATCGCCAAGACTGGCTGCCGAAGTAGTAAATACAATGGCCGCCGTATATATAAATAGTCACTTAGAGGCCAATCTAGACGCCATGCGCCAAGCGGCAACCAAACTGGGGGAGCTAAAATCTAAATTAGATGCGGCGGAGCAAGAATTACAGGCCTACCAAGACCGAGAAGGCTTGATATATGCTTCGGGAGCAGAAACACCTAAGGAAAAACAATTTAAACTGCGCGAGCTGGAGCGCGAAGCACAAACCAATCGCAAACTGTATGATTTATTTTCTACCCGCACCCAAGAAGCGAGCGAAAGTGACAGTTTTCAATCTGCCCATGCGCGGGTAGTAGAAAAAGCTCAACCGCCAATCGGTCCAATTAAACCCAAAAAAGGCTTAATAATAATTATAGCTCTTATAATTGGCGGTATGCTTGGCGTTGTTATCGCATTCTTATTAGATGCATTAGACAGTACATTAAAAAGCCCACTAGATGTACGAGACCATTTACGCCAACCATTGCTGGGGATTTTACCGATACTAAACGAGAAAGACGGCGACCCAAGAAATGTATATAAAAACAGGCCGCAAAGCCTATTCTCAGAAGCGATAAATACTATTCGCACAGGCATGGTGATTTCAGGTAGAGACAACCCTCATAAAATAACCGTGGTTACCTCCAGTATAGCTGGCGAAGGGACATCAACCGTCTCATTAAATATCGCTCAATCACTGTCAAAAATGGAAAGCGTACTGTTAATAGATGCCAATATGCGACGACCAACAGTAGCAACGTCTTTCAACTTGCCACAAGGCACATCCGGTTTATCTAACTTAGTGGCGGGCACATCATCATTAGAATGCTGCATATACAAACAAGACGGTTTTGATATTATGCCCGCAGGCGTAATACCCAGTAATCCGTTAGAGCTTATTTCATCAAAAGTATTTAAAGACTTACTACTAAGTCTTAACCAACAATACGACCGAATAATTATCGACAGCGCACCGGTTGAAGCCGTAAGTGACTCGCTAATACTGTCAACCATGGCTGACTCAATAATTTATACAATACGCGCAAATAGCACCCCACTTAGAGCAGTTGCTTCTGGCATCGCACGCTTTACACATAGTAATTTACCTTTGACAGGGATTGTACTCAATAGGGTAGATACTGATAAACTAGAGAAATATGGCTACGACGATGATGGGTATTATGGCAAGGTATCTTAACCGGATAAGATAGTCTTTAGCGTAATCATCTAAGTCTTATAACGCTGGTTAATAATGGATTATTTCTTATGAGTTAAAGAAACATTAATAGGAGGGCTACAAGCCAACTTCTAGGTCAATCCAGCCCCATTCGTTAAAGACACGTAAACTCTAAATTCAAAAAAACCACTGTCTAAATTAAACTTTCGCTAATATGTTTAATGGCATAAATCCAAATGCTCGCTTTGCAAACCAACTATTTAGAAGCATCTGTACAGACAACGATATAGTATGCGACCACGCAGCACCTATAATACCGAAGGCGGGAATTAGACATACACACAAAACCAACATTATAACTGCTGCTATCATAGTAGATTTAAGCAGACTACCTTCATTGCCTGTCATGCTTAGCAAAGAACCAACCGACCCTGTTGCTACATTCACCAACTGCCCGACCGCCAAAATCGCTAATACAGAACTTCCCACCAAAAACTCACTCCCAAAAAACCCCATCACCCATTCTGGAAGGAAGAGCAAAACGCCTACAACTGGCGCACTCATAATCATCATCAGGCGAGTAGACCATATAGCTACTTGATGCAAACCCTGCATATCTTTTTGATCATACAACGCCGCAAACTTGGGAGTGGCAATACTATTTATAGCCATCAATACAGCTGAAGTTAACATGGCCGTACGAAAAGCCGCTGAGAAAATAGCAACCTCATCCACCGTAGCCCAAACACCCAATAAAATAGGTGCTGACCATGCAACTATCATATTCAATGACTGCACAACCAAAAAAATACGCGTCGCACCGCTATATTCTGAAAAATTGAGGGCCTTCGATATCTTAACCTGAGGCTGTACCCACCATAATATTACTAATACAGCTAATACAATAAACGATGCCGCTACATATAGAAATCCAACCGACACTGCACTAAAGGTTTGGTCGAATAACCAAAAAAAACCCACCAAACATAAAAGAACAAGTGACAAGCCTAAGTTTTGGGATAGCATGAAAACAGACATCCGCCTTAAACCTTGAAAGAAGAAGCCATGAATCATATAAAGTGAATATGGCAATATAGCCCAAAGCATAACATCCCAAACAGATAATAATTGTGGTTTAGAAAAAATACCATTAACCAATTGATCAGAAAAAGAAAACAAAATAAATATTACCAAGAGAGAAAAAATAAAAATTCTTGGTACAGCTAACTGATAGAGACCATTTATATGAATCCACCTGTTATTAGCTTGGGATGCAGCAACCTCTTTTGTAACAACACGATCAAACCCATGCCTAATCAATGTTGCAAAAATCGTCACCAATGAAATCATTAAAAAATAATAACCCGACTCTGTCGCCCCCAATAAACGAACAATAATGACAGTCAGAAAAAAACCCAAAACAGCCGCAGCCACCCTATAAATTAAGGATAAGAACCCGGACCTGAATAATATTCCTAAATGATCACGCCTATTAAAATAGTGCAAAAAAATATCCTCATATTCACCTTATCAATAGATCTAAAGAAGCCACCAGAACATAACCTAGAATTTCAGCACTGCTCCTAGCAAAATCACCAGCTGTATAGGAGTGCCTATCTCTTATGTACGGTCGAAAAAACTAGAACTAAATCATTTAGGAACTATGCTTTCTCTCTCATACATATTATCCAAATTACTTTGCTGCCTTTCACAATAATCTATTAAAAAACTATTATCGCTGTATTTATAACTCAGTGAATTACCAAAATTCAGCCGCACTAGTAATGCAACTAGCGCTTTTCTCAACCAATAGCCGTATCGATGAAATCCAAAAATTTTATTAAAAAATATAAGGCAGTATGAGTGCCAAACTCTCAAAGAAGGATTTGCCTTTTCTTTTGATATTGTTAATAGCGTGCCATCTAATCCCAACACATTAGTGAAAAAATGTTTCTCAAGCCCTTCGGACACCGCCTTATCAAATGAATATATATGGACATTTTTTTTCCCGAAAACATTTATCCATCGGCTTAAAATTTTATCCATTGGATTCAAAATAGGAGACCATATCCGAACCGGTTTTTTCAATGCTATAAAGTCTTCAACCGCCCCGGCGAACCCTCCCTTAAGGGCTTCAGAGTAAGAAGATAAAATCCAACTCGAATAAGACCTAACATAAACAACAACCTGAATATTGTGATACTTAGAACACAACAACTGGTTTAAATTAATTATTTCGCTCTTAGAGAGTAAGCGTGAAGAAAGATGTTCTCCCGAAAAAACTATATCATTCTTATTGTGCTCTAAGATATAACAGGAAACCTTCTCACGAAATTTTACTTTATTTTCCGCCTCGTACAAAAAACCTATATGATCAGGATTACAAACGCTAGTAGTAAGCTCTATGTGATTTTTCCTTCTAAACACCTCTGCTGGGACGTCATATCCATGAAGTTGTAGCACTTCATTATTCTCAGCTAGCACTGACTGAATAGAGGTCGAACCAGTTTTTTCTAGCCCAATATGTAGGAAAATAGTATTTCTTTTCAAGATAACGACCTATCCCCTAAGTAAAACTTCAGCACTCTTCTATATAGCCTAATGGGAAGAACCGCTCTAATCAAAAATTTTAGTACAAATTTTTTGTCTTCAAATTCTATAAAACAGCTGAAAAATATTTTCAAAAAATAAAAGGGTCTATTCCAAAATCCCATAAAAGCAAGGTTCTTCATTACAAAAGCCAAATATGCCTTTTTAGTCATACTGTCGTGATATTTGGCACCCCATTTTTCCATAGGCTCATAGCTACGTTCCAGGGATAAACGATCTACGTCTTCGGAATCATCACACCAAACCAAAACATCTTCTAGCATCTTTATCTCAACACCATGTACAAATAGAGAAACAGAAAAATCTATATCGTCACCATAAGAGATTTTTTCGTCCCATGGAAAATCTAACGCAATACTTCTTTTTAACACTAAACTTGGCGTTGGGATAAACCCATCATTTAGAAAAAAATAATCGAATATATCACCACCATAATATCCGATCTCTGGCTTAATCCGTTTTATCTCATTATTTTCAACTAATACTTTCGAAGCTATTACACCACCATACTCTAGAAAGCTTAGATGCTGATTAATCTCAAATAACTTATTTTCATAAAAAAAATCATCTGAATCTAGAAAACAAATGTAGTCACCTTTTGACGCCTTAACTCCAAAATTTCTAGAGGCGCAAGCACCTGAGTTTTTCTTATAAAAATACTTAACCCTAGAATCAAAAAAATCTTCTTTTATCATTGCTCCGGTTTCATCGACAGACCCGTCATCTACTACTACTACTTCAAAGTCAGCAAAACTTTGTTCCAAGCAGGACCTTATGGCCCTACTTAATTTGTCTTTCCTATTGAAGGTAGGTATCACAATTGAATATCTAGGCGGCATATTCAGCATTCCTACTAGATGAAAAAATTATAAAACATATTAAAAAAGGTATAATGGAAAAAACTTCCAAAAAGTTGCTTGAAGTAAAATTAATTATAAATATATAAAGGAATATAGAAACCGAGAATAACCTTTCTTCTAAACCAATCTTACTGTAAAAAACAAGAGCTTTTATAAAACACGTCAACACAATTGCAAAAAAGAAAAGCCCAATAATACCGAGTTGCAAAGCAACTTCCAAATATCCATTATGAGAATCTGTAAGATGCCATCCAAGCGCATGCTCAATTCCAAGCTCATACGATAAGCTCCAAACCCCATTATAGCCTATACCAAAAACAGCATTAGGCTCAAATAGGGACCATAAATATGACCAGATCGGCAACCGTCCCGTTAAATCTATCTCATAGGAAAATATAGTCAACGCATAATTTAAATTATCTAACTCGATAAAATCATAAACAGTATCAAGATAGATTAGTAACACCGTAAATACTAACAACAATACGCTGGCAAAAAAAATCGTGCCGCGCATCCTTATATAGTAAATTACGAATGCAATAGATAAGGATAAATATAACGAGGTCCTTGAATTACTATAGACAAGAACTACAGACACTATGACTAATATGGCCAAGGGAATAAATTTTACTCTTGATTTAATCAAAAGTATTATTATTAACAAACTAAGCATTCGACCCAATGAATTTTTTTGTGAATAGATCCCTCCCAAGCCGGTCCCTCTCGCAAACTCGGAAATGGCTAAATCTGGGAAAAAGACAAGCATAATAAGAGAACTTATTACAACCCAATATATTGCAACGCATAAGATTTCAAAAAATTCATTTAACGTCCATATTTGAGACGACCTATACGCTACAAACGGTACGAGTACATACGCAATAGTTTTTACAGTAGATTCGAAAGTTGTAAATAGATCAGACCGCGCAACGACATATCCGTAAAAAACCACTAAAACCCAAACGCAACCACTTCGATAAGTAGTTCCATTTAACTTATTTTTTAGGGGAAGCACTAGTATAATTAGCGATGACAAAAAATATAACGCATAATTCATCTCTCTACCTTCAAATCCGAATAGAGATCCAATAGAAAGACCTCCCCCCAAAACAATCAAGAACACACCTAAAGAGAAAGCTCTTATTGAAGAAAGAGTAACACTCAACATTATGGCTTCCACGCCTCTAAATCTACACCCAACACTTTTTCCAAATCGATAATATCTTCAACAAATATTTTTTCCGCGAACTCTCTATCATCCTTACTAAGCCGCTCTGGATAAGAGCCAAAGAAACGAATAAAATCTATAAATTTGGATTTGATTTTCCTTCTATAACCAATAGGGAGATAACTCTTCATTTGAGTAATTGCTTTTGGTTGATCGTGTAATAGCGTTGTAATTAACCATCCGCTAAAACCCTTATTAACTATCGTTTTATTTGAGACTTTATTTTTATTTTTGGTTTCAACAAGCTCAGGAGTTACCCCCAAAAAATTACAAACTTCTTCAACAGCCGATTCAACGTCTAATATTAGGTCTTCAAAATATATCACCTTTACATTTCTCGCTCCAAATACAGATAAATAATTCTCTACCTGGGTTGAGTACATTCCACAATAAATATGACGCCAACCATATAGCAGATTATTCCTGTTCCCTTTTAACTCATCAATTAGCGACTCCCTAAAAGAGGATGCATGCTCTGCACCGAACGATTTCTGAAACATATAAGAAGAATATGCTCTATCCACAGGATTTCTTAGTATAATAATAATTTTACTGCCTGGAGAGAATGCATATATTCTTTCCGCAACTGATAAATCAGGCAAGTAAAAAGTACTGGCCTCACCGGCTACTTTGATATCTTGAGAAAAATTTCTAAACAAATTTAAATACTTTTCTTCTGAGTCGAAATACTGCCAATCTGCGGATGATTTTCTATCCTCACCCTGAGGGACTTCTAGTTTTCGAGCATCTCCTAGCCAATTAAAAAAGCATGGCTCCTTTTCAAAAGGCATATATATCTCTGGGTGAGAAACTAACGCCTCATACATAGTTGTGGTTCCGGCTTTCATAGCTCCAACAATAAAAAAATTGGGCTTGATGATTTTCATTTATATCCTTTTACAATTTCTTTAATTTTATAAAAAAACAAGTTAGATATAAACATAGGTATTCCGATGAGATATCTCTTCCACAATCTCCTCGGTTCTAAAAATAGCCTATATGCCCATTCAAAGCCGTACTTACTGATTACTGTAGGTGCAGATTTTATTTCCCCAGTAAGAAATTTAAAACATGCCCCACCGTTCAGTACAACACCCCCTTTACGCCAAAGTATATTTTTGTTTATAAAATGCTCTTGCCTAGGCATCCCCATACCAACAACCAAAACATCCGCATGACACTTTTCTATATTATCTATAACGAGCTGCTCTTCGTCACTAAGACTCTCTCCTTTAGAAAAATCAAAATATCCAGAATGGTAACCTATAACCATACCGGGCCATCTATCCTCACATAGCAAAAAAGCTGAAAGGATCACTTCTGGTGTATCACCTAGAAAATAGACCTTCAAATCTTCTTCATACAATCTTTCTAAAAGAGAATGAAACCATTGATTGTAAGTAACCTGCTCTACCCTACCTATTCCAAATACTTTAAGACATAGCGACAATCCCATACCATCGCAAAAAGTTAAGTTTGCTTTGTTAAATATATGACACAAATCTCGACTTTTACTAGCTAAATTTACCGCATGAACATTCAGGTTTCCAACCCAAGTATATTTATTCTTGTCTCTAGCGAACTTGACTATATATTCATTAACGCCAGCAGCCCCAACGCAATCTAAGGAAACCCCTAAAAACTCTAATCTTTTTTCCATCATCTTTTCTTGTTTCTAGTTAAACTGCTACTAATATTCCAAAAGATCCAACAAGCACTGCCATACATTTTCAATAAGCATTTTTGTCTCTAAACCCTGACAAGAACGTTTTAAAAAATATTTTTACATCCCACCATAGTGACCAGTTTTCCATATACCAAAGATCATATTCAATACGTTTTTCCATTTTCTCTATGGTGTCGGTTTCACCCCTAAAGCCATTAACTTGCGCCCAGCCGGTAATACCTGGCTTAACTTTATTACGCCACATATAGGCCTCTACTTGACCTTTATAAAAATCGTTATGTGCTAGCGCATGTGGGCGAGGACCAACTATGGACATATCACCAAGTAATACATTAATAAATTGGGGCAGCTCGTCGATACTTGTCTTACGGATAAATGCGCCGACTTTAGTGATGCGATCGT
>JAWUXW010000188.1:0-7332 GCA_034111125.1 Paraglaciecola sp. | reverse complement strand
ACGAAGTTTTTTCATGATGTATTGCAAAACCATTTTTTAACGATCTTACAGTGAGTTCCTGCAACCACGGAGATCGAGAATCAAAATTGATGTTTGTAATGGTTTGGTTAAATGAATCAACTGCTGCGGTAGGTTCAATTTCAATAAGTAAACTTTTCTCCATCGAAATCGACAAAACACTTGCGGCATTCGCTAAACACAATGTTTTTGATATATTTAAAAAATCTGCCCAAGATGACAGAGGCGATTCTTGAAAACTACGTTTACGTAACGATCGTAAACGCTCTATTAGTTCTGATATATTAACTTGTGCCATTCAACTACTCTTTTACAATATATTATTCTGAAACGGCACTATTATCAGTTAAATGCAAATTCACACCCCTAATATTTAGAAAACCATTTGCAGCATCAATAAAATCTCGTGTGTCTTCTAGGTCGCCGTATTTAAGCTGATTAGTCAATCGGTACCAATACAATAAATGTTCATCCACATCATATGGGTAATGAATAAAAAAAGCGTTACGTTGCGCCTCTGTAATGTGTTTATCAAGTAAGAATCGTAAATCTTTTTCTTTATGGTAAATACCACAGGCATCCCAATCAATCAGCTTTATTGATTTTTTATCTTCAGAATAAAAAATATTATGATGTCCTAGATCACCATGACAAATGACAAGTTCGCCATCACTTTGCTGTAAAACCGCATACCAATGGTTTTTCAAAATTTGCAGTTCTGTTGATTTAAGCTTTATAAAACGTTCTACCCTATCCCATGCCTTATCAATACCTTCTATATAATAGGATTTGAAGTCATTCGCCACACCTGAATTTCCGTAAATTAACGGACCAAACTGACTTCCTGGATAGTGGTGAATATCTGCCATAACAATAGCCAGTTTAGCGAACGCATTTGAGTCACTCAATTCATTCAACTGTTCACCATCAGCGTAGTGTTCTATTAAACATTTATCATCATAATAAATAACATCAGGGAAATACGATTTACCATTTAACTGTTGGCGAATACACATGATTGTTTTTAATTGCCGGATACCCCGCTTTGGCACTCTAAAAACATATCTTTGCTCTAAGAAATCAAACCTCATAACGATGTTGTTATGGCCTTGATTAATTTTGATATTAGCGGGTTTCCAATTAAGCTTTGTTCTAACAACCAAGTCGAAGTGTTCATGTATATCATAAATAAAATGAGCGAAAGCGCGATCGGATGAACTCAGTGCCAACCATTCTTCCGTTGGAATAGAATCATCTGGCTTATCCAACATAATTTGATGTTGCTTAAGAGATTCATTTAGATTCATTAAATACCCCATACTGTGATTGAAACAAGTCCTGATTTCCCATAAAGTCCAGCTACTCCCAAGTCACCTTTTTTATGTCTGTTGAGTGGCAAAATAAGCGAAGTATTTGATTATATAAGCTCTACGATATTTCTTTATTTTCCAAACTTCACTTACAATAACAATAACAAGGCGAAATTTCTTTCCTAAACATATCTATCGTTAGAAACCATATTGTCAGAGGTAACTAAGTCGACTAAAAATAATAACACGAATATGCGGGTGCTATAAATGGTAGGATTAAAATGGCTTGGCCAAATGTGCTACTTTTTATCTGTCTTTAGGGCTCTATTTTGCTAAGGATAGGCAAAAATCAATGCCAATGTAATCAAGGTCTCATGAGTATTTATTTCGTCTACCTTATTTTCACGTAAATGTAATTAACAACAGCGTTTTAATGGAGCACTATTTGTCATCGTAACAATCTAAATTGGGATTCAAAAATAATCTAAATCGATACTCTTACCTTGATACCTGGTCTCATAAGGCCAACGTTGTTGTTAACTTTAACCTTAATTTCAACCAGACCACTGGCAGGGTCTGCAATTGGAGCAATATACTCAATGATACCTGTTTGTTCTGGTAAATTAGCAACAAATACCGGAACAGAAGTATTTACAACCAAACCTCTCGCCAACGAATCATTAATATTTAGTTTGATAAAAAGCTCTTTTATATCAACTAGACCAATCAACGGTTCACCGACATTAGCCCATTCACCAACATGTTGAGATACTTGGGTAATGATACCGTTTATTGGGGCAAGGAGAACTCGCTCTTTAACACGTTGAATACTAAGGCGATGTTCAACTTTTTCACGTAACTTCTGTTCTTTTAATTGCGCTAATCGGCCACGAGACTGAATTAATTCCAGCTGCAATCCTTCTAACTCATCCAAGCTAATCGAACGCGATTCATCAAATAGTATTTGAGCTGTCTTTAATTTTTGTTCCAATATTACGTTACGTGCTATCACACTTTGCTGTTCTTCTTGATCTTTAAATAAGAGAAGATAACGCTCTTGTTCTAACCTTTGTATTGACTGGTCTAGAGCAACAAGTTTCTGCCCTTTTTTGACTTCTACACCAGAACGAACATAAATTTCATTGATAGATCCGCTATCACTCATTGCCAACTTTAAATTCATTTCCGAGTACAATACTCCGATAACATCTTGCGCCATAGCTATTGACGGTAATTGTAACAACATTAGACAAAAAAAATTACGCGTAAAAAAACACATCTAAAGCAACCTATTCAATGACAACAATTAATTCGCGACATTATACTGTTTTAATAAAGTGCCGTCTGCTAATGCAAGCGAAGCTTTCGCTATTTCGTATTTAACCTGACCATCAATTAAACGCTGCTTTTCTAAATTCAAATCATCTTCACGATCATAAACATCAATTAATTCACCATACCCTAAACCAAACTTTTTATTTTCCTCTGTCGATAGCTCTTCCAGCAGCACAACATTCTCTGTTAGCGACATCATTTCTTGGTAAGTTGTTTGTACCTGGAAAAGCTTGGCTTTAAGATCGTTTTGTAATCCTATTTTAACCGCGTTTAAATCTTCTCTATGTTGATCACGTTTCAATTTCGCAATAACTTTTTTAGCATTATTACGATCGTTACCACCGATTGGCATTGAGAAATTAAGCCCTATATACCAAGATGGGTGCTCGTTATCGTAAGAATCAAATCCATTATATTCATCATCTAAATCATTAAATTTATAACCCACCTTTAAATCTAGATTGGGTTTTAATTCATTATCCGCCAATTTTATTTCTTGATCTTGTATTGAGATATTAAAGTCGACTATTTGGTAATTTGGCCAATCAACTAAAATTTGATTAAAATACTCTTCAAAGGGCACTGTTAATTCAAATTTCCTTGTATCTGGCTTGGAGTGAAGATCAAATACTAATTCATTCAGATTATTAGGATTAACATTAATTAAAGTACTTATTTTATTAGTGATCTCATTACGTGCTTGACGCGCACTATCAAAGGCAATTTTACGTTTTAATACCTGAGATTTAGCATCAAGTACTAAGTTTTTCGTTCCTTTTCCCAGGCTAACTTTACGCTCCATATCCTTAAGTGATTTCTTTGCATTAATTAATGCCGCTTCTCTGACAGATATAAAACCTGATATTTTGTAAAGTTGCCAATAATAAGAGGTTGCCTCAAAAACCACTTTAAGCATTTCTTGGCGGTATTGTGCATCTTCAATTTCATCTTCAATTTTAGCGCGTTTAATACGTGTTCCTGTTGCTATTCCTCCAAACCCTTTTAGTAACGGTTGCGTGAATTCTAAATTAACTGCTGTAGTGTATTCTGAATCTCTATCTGAGGGGTCAATACTCGCGGGGATGATATTGTTATTTTTTTTGCTCGTTGAATGAGTTAAGGTCACTTCACCACCAGTGCCTATCAGTCGACGCAAACCAAAAGTTAAATTTGCATTCGATTCGAGCAGCTCTTGTTTGTTCTGGGAACCCAAAGAGGAGGCAAACTTATCTCCCGCTGAACGTTGTAACTGAGAATCATCATAGGATAAGTTTGAAAAAAGCTCAGTTTCATAAACGCCTTCTTCAAACGCTATTCTTTCCTTAGCAATGTTCCTTTGAATGTCAGCGTAACTAATTTTAGCATTACTTTTAATCACTTGATTGACAAAATTATTGACTGTTAAGACAATAATTTCTTCATTAAAGACTAAAAAAGGCTCATCACCTGCGATGACACTGTCCGTATCCGCGATGACACTGACCTTAGCAGCGCTAACATTGCTTAGTTCAATGTTGTTTTCCGCATTTAAACGCGCGCTACTGTCGGTGGCCGTAACCGTGGTGGAGCGGTTATTAAGGCTGCTGGCGATATTATCATCCGCGGCTAAGCGAAGATCGGTCGGTTTCACATTCGTTGTGCTGCCCGCGGCATTAAAAGAATTCAAAGATATACCTAGAGTAATCAATGCTGTAGGTATGTGTTTTACGGGAAAAGTCCAATTCATGTGCTACCTCTTTAATGTTAACATGTGACTTAGTCGTAGTTTAAGCCACGCTTACTTATTCTAAATTAAACAAGCAATACTATCGTGACTAGGTACGACAATCATCTCGTACTATAGGATACGACCAAGTAATACATCTTCTTCTGTATCCAGTAAATAATCATATAAATAATGATTCAAAGAATCGCCCAATACATCTATTTGTCTATTTCCAACGGGATTAACAATATTAAAACTTAAGGAGCCAATATTGCGCCCCTTAGATTGATTGTCACCAACAAATTGAGAATACTCACTCATGACTTGAGGTATTGAACTAGTGCTAAGCACTGAACCTTCTAATTGACGCTCGAATTGAGTTTTAGCGATTGAACCGCTTCCATCAATGGCAGATTGATTTTCCTGAAAAATATCCTCTGCATTATCACTCAAGTGATTATAATTATCTACTCCATAAACGTTCGTTTTGTTCTCTTCAATTGATTGAACTTGCTGTAATAAACGCGCTAATAAGCTGGTTGGCTCAGATGACGTAGCCGTGGAAGAAGTATCCGTTTCAGTTATCTCACTTCCAACAAAACGACTCAGGGCCAACTCCATTTGGGTAGGACTAAGTTTATCTTCCGCAATCTCGCTATAATCAGCCTGAGTGCTTTGTGATAAAAATTGTAAGTAGACATTTTGAGAGTCATCTGCTTCATTGACCAAATAATTTTTATCAGAAGAATCAGATACTTGCCTGACATTGCCGTTTATTTCTTCACCTACAAATATATCCGCGTTAACCTTCAGCAGGTTTTTCTCTAATGCAATCGCCGCATTAATAAAACCGCTATTTTCATGGTCAACAAAGTGTCCTTCCGAAGTGAATATTAATTTTTTCGCAGTGACATTGGTTGCCGTGGCTGAATCTAAGACAGAAAAAACCTTACCTGTAGTTTCTAATTTAACAACTCCCTGACTGTTAACCCGAGCGAGACTTATATCACCTTGTGTCGCCTGGTAAGACAGTGCGCTATTAGTGGTCACAAGGCTATCGACAGATTGAGATATAGTGCTTGCTTTGACAGTCAACGTAGAATCATCCGCTTGAACATCTGCATTTTGAGCAAACAATGAATCACTGATTAACTGCGCATTAGTATTCGTTAGCGACATATTCGCTACTTGGGTAAGATTGCCTTTGACATCCACAATCAGATTGCCTTGATCCATGGTAATACTAGAGAGGATCAAATCATTGGCATTTTGTAATGACAATGTCTGCATCGAGGTCATCGCTGTGAGCGTCTTGATTTGTCCGTCAATATTCAAAGTACTAGACACATTAGATGTGTCATCTGTTATTAATGTAACATTGTCCGCCGTAATTTTAGCCGCTGTGTTGACCTCTTTATTTATAAACGATGCGCCACTGAGCGCCAAACTCGTAGCTGATATTGTGCCTATAGAGATATCAACAGCACTAATATTAACAACACCTTCAGCCGTCACATTGTCAATGGTGAGGTCATCCGCTTCCGTAATAAAGATACCAGCCGCGTCGCTGCCCGTGTTTAAGCCGGTTAAGGTTTCAACCGTAGTGGTCAGGTGACGCGTGTTGCTGCCGATAGCATCGTCCGCTTGTAAACGCAGGTTAGTTGCACTGATGTTCATTGTGCTGCCTGCCGAATTAACGATACTGCCTGCATCCGCTACCACGCTGACATCCGCCGCGCTAATATTGCTAAGTACAACGTTGTTCGCCGCAGACAGGCGTACGCTACTGTTAGTCGCAGTCACAGAAGTCGACCCGGCCATCAGCAAATCGCCGCCCTGTGCATCGATACTGATAGTGCCGTCCGCTGCCGTTGACAAGTCCGCATTGAGGTTAATGGCATCGGCCGCTGTTAGGGTGATATGGCCCGTCGCGCTTTGGATATCCGCATTCACAGTGATGTCGTTAGCGCTGCCGTTGGCATCGAGTAATATATTGCCCGCGCCCTGTGCACTAATACCCGTGTCGTTATCATCGCCTTCGTCGATAACAATTTCGCCATCAATCGTGGTTAAGACGATATGACCGTTGCTGCCTAGCGTGGTTAAATCAGACTGCGCCGCATCCGTGATTACAGTGATACTCGCATCCGCATTCATCTGAGTAATAATCACCGCCACACTGTCAACCGTGATGTCGTCTGTTTCCGTAATGAAGATACCGGCCGTATCAGTGCCCGTGCTTAGGGCGCTTAATGTCGTAACCGTCGTAGTCAAGTGACGGTCGCTGTTGGCAATGGCATCGCTTGCTTGTAAACGCAGATTGATTGCACTGACATTCAGGGTGCTGCCTGCCGCATTAACAATACTGTCCGCATCTGCCACTACACTGACGTTGGTTGCGCTGACATTGCTAAGCGCAATGCTGTTTGCTGCATTGAGGCGCACGCTGCTGTTGGTTGCGCTGACGGTAGTTGTCCCTGCCATCAGTAAATCGCTGCCCTGTGCATCGACACTGATAGTGCCGCCCGCTGCCGTTGACAAGTCCGCATTGAGGTTAATGGCATCGGCCGCCGTCAAGGTGATATGCCCGGTGCTGCTTTGGATATCGGCATTAACAGTGATGTCACTAGCGCTGCCGTTGGCATCCAATAAGATGTTACCTGCGCCCTGTGCGCTGATACCCGTATCATTATCCAAACCTTCGTTGATAACAATTGAGCCGCTGGTCGTGGTTAAGACGATATGACCGTTATTCGCTAAGGTGGTTAAATCTGACTGCGCTTCATCTGTGATAACAGTGGTCGTCGCATCGGCATTCATGTTGGTGACGCTGAGCGCCACGCTATCAATGCTAATGCTATCCGTTTCAGTGATACAGATACCGGCTGTATCCGGGCCCGCGCTTAAGGCGCTCAAGGTATCAACGGCGGTGGTTAGATGACGGTCGCTCGTCGCGATATTATC
>JAWUXW010000187.1:0-7037 GCA_034111125.1 Paraglaciecola sp. | reverse complement strand
GGGTAGTTAGTTACGTAGGAGTATACGTTGCCATTTGCATCTTTACGCATCCACATATCACGAGCGAAACCCAAATCGAAATTATTGAGGTACAAAGCATGGGAGATGCCAGCATCATTAACCGGATCACCATAAGCATCTTCGAAGCCGGCATATTCTAACCAGTTACTTAAAATCGAAAACTGCCCTTGAGGATCGATTAAAGCGTAATAGTTGTTAGCGGAAATACTGTTTTCTATACCTAAAGTTGCTAATACGTTAGTGGTTAATAAGGTAGCAGTTAACTCACCATTCCACGTTTGCAATAAAGCTCCGTTACTTGCTACCGAAGTTTTAGTCGCGTTGCTCAAAGTTTTTCCGTTGATTTTGGCACGGACCGTTGGCTTTGTCAGTAAACTTGCTAAAGCAGCATTAGCACCAAGGGACGTTTCATTTGCAAGTGCACTAATGTCGGAAATATCAATAGAATCGTCACCAGAAATGTTCAGGGCAATTAACTCAAAGTCTATACTGGGTTTCTCAACAACCTTAATCTGAATATCAAGATATGCAGAGCCTGCTTCATATGCTTCTAAACGACGATCACGGTCAACCGTTTCAAAATTCTTGTTAATGTCATCAAGATCCAGTGGATAAAGCTCAATAACCACGGTCGGGTTTGCAGGCTCAGTTAATGGGTCATAATCAGGTTCAGGACTGAAATTGCTGTCAAAGGCGCCGCTGATAGTTTCGGTCTTGATGACTAACTGATCCATTTCGCCTCGCCTATTTAGCCAATGGGCCGAAGTGATGACCTCTAATGTAAAAGGCTGGCTACTAATACCGGTAGTTTCGCCGCCACGCAGCGCAACAACAATACTTAGCTGTTTTTCAGGGTTTGATGGGTCGGTTAAAAAACTCTCTGCATCATCCACTGCAATGATTGTTATTGTGAGTTCGTCAGAATCGGTTTTGCCATTAGCATCGGTTACTGTGAGTTGAAAGTTAAGGTCAGTGTCGACTCCCACATTAGGGGCGTTAAACAATACAGTGGTATTAGTACGTTCTATAAACTCAACTGAGGGCCCTGTTCCGGTCTGCTCCCAAGAGTAATTTTGTATTGGCGCATATTCACTGAAGCTATCCTTGCCTGTTAATAATATTTCGCTCTTGCCTCGGGCAGTAAAGGACTTAGTTGTTGTGCTCTGACTGTTTCCTAGCCCAATCGCGGTAGCATTGGCAACCGGAGGCAAGTCGTCTTCTTGATAACCAACGCCGCCACTACTTTCGCCACCACAGGCGGTCAGTAATCCCAAAAGTACCGCAAATATTGTCGATTTCATTAAAGTTTCAGTCGTATTAAAATTCATAACGTAAACCACCCGAGAGGATTTTCTGATTGTAATCATCAATACCCTTCAGCTCACGATAATTGACAAAAATTTGAATGCCACCACTTGCGCTTGATCCAAAAGTGGATTGCTGTGCTCCGCGTAAGACTGCGGCCACACCAACACCGTATATTTGATAGTTAGGATCTGTACTGTTAGTGGGAAGCAAAAAACGCGCATCATCGGTAATTTGTTCCGCAGCATTTGCATAAACTGCACCGATAAAGCGTTCGTCATCTTCATGTTGCGTATAAAACTGTAAATCAACATAAGGCATAAATATGCCGTAATCGCTGCTAACAATATACTGAGTCTTTAAACCTAGTACGGTCTCCAAAGACTTGATTTTCTGAGCATCAACGATAAAGTCAAAGCCCTCATTTTTGATATCTTCCTCTTGATACTGATCGATAGATACATCTTGGTAGTTGAGCGTTAATGAGGGCTCGATGATAAAATTGTCGGCGAGACGAAAAGTATAACCCGCAGCCAGATTAGCAGATAAGGTATCTGAATCATTGTCACTTATAGCGACAGTATCGGTATTACCTACATTTGGGTTAATTGACGGGTAACGAATACTGCGCTCTGTTTCAAATTGACCTTGTTGATAGCCAACAGACAGACTGTAATACCAATCATCAGATTGATAAAGCCCAAATGGCATAATTGAAAACGCATCCATTATGACCCCACCGTCAACGATGCTTTGGGATGAATCGAAATCAATTTCTTGTTTCTGATAACCAAAAATAGCCCCTATTACCCAGTGGTCGTCAACACGATAATCGAGACCGGCACTAATCTCCGTACCATCGAAATCAAAAGCATTTTCTCGCTGACTGGGGGCTTGATCGCCATAGGTATAACTGGCATTCATAAAACCGCCTAGTCTCGACCAAGCTTCGTTAGTATCGTCGCCAGAGTTAAGACCCGATTGCTGTGGCGAAGTATTTCCGCTGCGTACCAACTGACCGTTACTATCAGTCGCAAGCCCGGTAATATTAAAACCACGTGCACCACTGCGTAGAGCGGTAACGCGAGAGCCTAAACTGGAAAGTTGACCACTGACAAAACTATCCGCCATAGACTCCTGACTAGAGAACTCCTCACCAGCGGTCCAACGCAACGCAAAACCCAAGCCCTCAAGATCCGAATCCAGACTAAACTGTGTCGGCCCATCATTAGATAATTCGTTGGCAGTATGGACCAATTCACGAACATTATTCCAGACTATAAATACCGTACCACTGCAGCTTGCGGTGGCGCCACGGTCGGTATCCTGGCAACCTTGGGCCTTTAGTTGATCGTAGGTGGTTTGATTTGAAATTGCAGCCAGTTCTTCCAACTCAGACTGGTACTGCCCTTCAAAAGTCAGCAGATCGGCGTGGACCACAGTTGAGGTCATCATCAGAAGTCCGTTAAGCAATATTGAAACTCGGCTAATTTTTGAAGTATTTTTCATTAGATACCTTTTGTACTTGGCTGAAAACCGCACAATCTACGTATTTCTACCAAATTTAAATTGTATATTTGTAGATGATTTACGACTTTGAACTTGGGATAAAGAAAAAGTCTCCCACTTCATGGCCCGCACCTTTAATCGTTTTATATTCAGGATGTTGATCAAAATCAACGGCTTTGGCTGCGTTAACTACCTTCTTTCTTACTTCCATAAAAAGCTGAGGGCCCGTCATTATTTCATTATTACTGCGCAGTACGTCAACAAAGGCTTTGGTGAATACCGAATTACTGCCACCTACACCATCTAAAATGGGTTGATCGCCTCCTGATGTTAGTAGTAAACGAGAACGCTTAGAGGCCTTGTATTTTATGTAATCTTTATTGTACTTACCATTCTCGCCCATCATCAAAATCCCTGGAGCACTGGATAACAATCCGGAGTAACAGGAGTCTGCCACAACTAGCACACGACGGGCTTTGAACCTAGAAAGGTGCCGTGTAACAAATTCATTGGGCACCCAGTAGGTGTCTCGAGGTGACGCTTCAGCATTAGTTGGCAACCAGTAACCTGATTCCATTGCCCCCGACTGTAATCGGGCGCCATGACCGGCATAATAAATCAACAGGTTGTCGTCTTCTGTTAATTGCTCACTGATATTATTGATCGCTTCCATAACAGCAACGTCATTAGCGTTAATGACTTTTTTCACATTGAAGCCATAACGGTTTGTAAGCAAGTCAGCGACAACATTAATATCGTTTACTGGCGTATCGAGCTTTTCGATTTTATCGTAGTCTTGGTTAGCGATAACTAGAGCGTAGTATTTTCCAAAATTAATATCACCGCTTGTAATATCATCGCCGGAACTGTCAAAGCTAGAAGTGTCAGCGATGGCATTTGAAGCCCTTAATTTTAAACCATCTGATCGCTGTTGAATTGAGGCTTTCTGTACTTTGGCAATGCTACTTTCCGCTTCTAACTCAACAATCAACAACTTCAACTCTTCCACTTCCCGCAGCAGGTCAGTATTGTTCTGGTTTTTTAAGTCATTGCTCAGGCTCGCGATTTGCTTGTTCATAATATTAACTTGCAAATCTTTTTTTCGTATCTCCTTGTTCAGAATTTTTAATGCATTCTTCTGTTCCTGCTCAACCGCAGACTGAAAAACGATACTGTCTTCTGGAAGACCCCAGGCCTTTCGATACCAGCTAAGGGCAGCAATGGGATCTTTCTCTACGCCCAGACCTTGCTCATATAAGGTGCCAAGATTGAATTGCGCGCGTTTGTTACCTTGCTCGGCAGCTTTATTATACCAAATGATAGCTGCTTCATAGTTGGGATTACCACCTGCTCCTTTCTCGAATATTTCACCAACACTTACCTGAGCATCTGCATCTCCCTGCTCAGCCGTCGGCATCCATACCCGCAGGGAAGTTTTAAAATCAGCACGGTCATACGCGACATATTCACCGCCACGGGTTTGACACTCTGCTGCTGTAACGGTGGCGGGCCTGCGAGGTGTCATATAACTTCGATTGCCTAACATTCGCATCTGTCCTGGCAGCAGACAATCGACAACCTGCAGTTCGGCTATGCGGCTGGCGTGAATTGCTTCTGCGGACATAGTCGAATTGTTTACAGCTGCTGTTTTCGCAGTAGGTGCACTGTCAGTTGCAGAACAACCAATTAGGCTGACCGCAATAGTGACAGTCGCGAATGAACGAAAGGTATTCAATTTATTTAACACAATTAAGCCCCCTTAGGCCTAGTACAAAGTTAGCGAATTGGCGACTGATATAAGATCCTAGTGTTTCTATCGCAGTAGTTTTTGTAATGCTTGGTATTGTTCATTGTTTGCCATAAATTTGTATTTCCCAATTTCTACGATTTGCTTGCGCATAAATTGGCGATAGTCGACATCGTCCTTTCTATTTTCCAGTTGCTCTCGAAAAACAGTAAGAATTTGTTGGCTGCGGTCTTCGACATCATCGTTACTGGGGTGTAGCTTGTAGACTCGTTCGAGATAGAATAAAGCCCCGTTATAATCCTGAAACTTTAACGCTGTATCAGCCTCAGCAATATTCTCCAGTACAGATTGCTGATCCAAAGCGGGCAACTCAGACAAGGGCACTCTCGTATCAACAGACTCAATTAGAAACGCATTACCAATAACTAATAAAACAACCACAACAATTCCAACCATTACTCGCCGAGCACCTTTTTCAGCCCAGTTTAGGCTGGATAAAAACTGACTTGCTGATTGTGTGCGGTCTTCGCGATTTAAAGCGACGGCTTTGGCAATGGCTTTTTTATAAAGAGAGCCGAGGGATTTATCAAACACAGGTTTCAGATTGCCAGCGCGAACCTGTGTAGCTTTCTTACCGAGATAAGGGTGGCCACCTCCTAAGAGTTCGCCTGCTATTATTCCCAATGCATAAATGTCATCCCTAGGGTCAGGCTCGTCATTTTCAAACATCTCTAGGCTAGCATATCGGGGGGTTAGTGCGTTTAAGTCACCCGCGTCGAAATTATCCTTATACAACTCACTATTAAGTGCACGGGCAATACCAAAATCAAGTACCTTGATTTGACCCGTTTTAGTATAGAAAATATTCCCTGGCTTTAAATCAGAGTGAACAATGCCTTTGGAATGCGCATATTCAAGCGCCAGCGTGATCTCTCTGACGATTTTCAAGGCAGATTTCGGATTCAATACAACGTCTGTAGAGCCGTTAATAATTGCATCAAGAGGGAAGCCGTCCAGCTCTTCCATTGTCATGAATACTGTATCTTCGTCACGATCGAAATCGAAAACGGTTATAATATTAGGATGTGCTAGGACTTGTGTTTTTCTGGTTTCACGCTGCAAAGATTTAAAGGCGTTGGGATGTTGTTCGAAGTCTTCACTTAACAACTTTATAGCTATATAGGGCTGGTCATCATCCGCTTCTACTCTACGTAAATCTAAGGCCCGACAGACCATTCCCATGCCTCCCTGCCCCAGCACTTTCTGTATAATAAAGCGTTCTTTAATCGCCTCCCCCCCAAGCACAAAGGGTTTATGTAAAGTATTGGTTAGCGGGTTCTTAGTATCGGAATAAGTGCGGTTAGAGTCACCTGTTGTATAGGACTGAGTAGCTTTATAAGGAACTTGTGTATTAACCTGCTTACTTTGTAAGTCTTGCTGTGCACTGGTGATGACGGTACTTTCATCTTCCGGCGATGGCTCTGATGTTGGTGTTGTGGCAACATTTTCTTTTACTACAGCAGCGGAAGGTTTTGCATTTGATGTAGACTCTATTGTCGAATCGGTATCATCTATTTGATTACTTTGGCTATCAGAATGCCCACTGTCAATGACGGTGCCATCATCATCCTGTGAAGACAATACTTCGGATAACACCGCGGTTTGCTCATCTTTATCAGGGAAATCAGTTGTCGTTTTTCCTTTTGAAGTAAGAACGGCCGTGGCATCGTTGTCTTCGGTAAAACCTGATGCTTTTTTGGTCATGATAAATCTGGTACTTTTGATATTTGAATTGCTAAAAAGCATAATTGGGTACAAACAATAACCGGAATTTGACGTTAATGCTACAGAAAGCCTTGTCCAATATGAAATGAGTCTTAACTAATTGCGTGTTTCCAAAATGAAATGCGTCTAAAGACTTAAATTCTGCTCATGATCATAAGATGAAAGCGATCATGAATATAGAAAACCTCACTACTATTGAAGAGCTTGAATGTTTTATTCAAGGTAACCAAGCCGTAGCCTTTACCGTCTTAGGTGATAAAAATCAACGATATCAATTCATTCAAAAAACATTGATAAAGTTTCGCTATATCACGTTAAAGAAGCCCGACAAAGGTATCGTCAATCAATACCTTAAAAAAGTGACAGGCTATTCGCGGCAGCAACTCACTCGATTGATAAAACAATACAAGGATGTCGGCAGAATTAACTGGCAACCTTGCCGAACTAACGGCTTTTCAACCATTTACAGCGCAAAGGATATCAAGCTACTGGCTGAAATGGACGCAAGGCATGATGATATCTGTGGTCATGCCATTAAAAAGCTGATGGAGCGCGCCTACAATACGTTTGAGCAATCAGAATACCAAACGCTTGCCACTCTATCGGTTTCACATTTATATAACCTGAGGCACTCTCAAGGCTACCAAAAACAACGTAGACACTTCACAAA
>JAWUXW010000186.1:0-11806 GCA_034111125.1 Paraglaciecola sp. | reverse complement strand
ATGATTCGTCTTGGCTCAAAGGTCTAAATACCCAGTCTTTTATGGACTTAGTTAAATTAAGAGAGGAGGCTTTTTCAGGTGAGTAAAACATGGTGGGGAGAAGAATTCCTCGAAGCATTGAAATCATTTATAGAAGAGGGGGAGATTAAGTCGTGGTAGTGCTTATCGTACCCCAAGAAGATTATCTAAATATGAGCAAAAATACAATGTCATTTCAGCAACTATGACGGGGAACATAAATCCATATTTTGGAGTGCATAAAACCCCATATTATAAAACAAAAATTATATTTACTAAAATTAGCAACCCCGAGTCTATAATTAATAATATAGAGCATGACCCACTATTACTTGCTAAATTAATAACCAGAGAATTGCCTTCTAGTATTTCATTTATATTGCCCCAGAGCAAAAAGGATGTAGAAACTTCTTGTTCCTGCCCTGACTGGGAAAACCCATGTAAACATGTAGCTGGTTTATATCTAAAAATAGCAGAAATGATTGATCATAATCCATTATTGCTATTTGATCTAAGAGGAATCAGTAAAACATTGATATCTGATAAAATCAAAAAATATATAAATATTACGTATGATGACAAAGAGAGTCAAATCATGCCAATAAACCATATCAATAATACAGAGGTAAATATAAAATCTTTCTGGGGTAGTCCAAACAAAAAACCTAAAACCAGTCTATCAGTAAGAATACCTTCAGTCTTAGTAAGAAAAGCGGGTATTAATCCTCCATTTTGGTACAAAAGAAAATCATTTTTAGATTGTATGAATAATATTTATAAAAACGTACATCGCTCGTGGGGTAAAATGTTAAAATGAGTTATAAATAAGTTTGATGTAAAAATAAGATCTAGAATAAATCTTAGATTAGTTAGGTTAGAATACGCTTGTATGGTGGTTATACAAGTTTAGCAACAAACTTTAGGTTCTTTTATGTACAGGAAGTTAAAGATTACCAATAATGCATAGAAATATGCTACAAAGCTCTTAATATTCAACACTGCTTCTAGCGCATTTTGAACTACTGTTTTATGATTGATTATTGATACTGGAAAGAAATTAATTACTAAATTTACTATTCTAATGTAATATGAAGTGAATGAGAGTTAATCAATGTATAAGTTAATGAATCTATACAAGCTAATTGAGGAAATTATTAAGAATGAAATATAGTGATGAATTACATAACCTAACTGATGAGTTGGATGGTTGTTATAGAAATACTTTTTCTTGTGATAATCAAGGAAATAATAGTATTAGTTTTACAAGATTGATGGTTGTAAATGAAAGGATAGAACAGATAAGAAAAAAACAATCAAGTTCTGAGTTAGGTGGTATTGATAATAAGGATTCAGAGGAAGAAAAATTTAAGAAATTGAAAGATTTAGAATCCAGGATAAATGAAAGATCAGCTATATTAGAAAATTTATCCAGTCAAGATACATCTATGCCTACATTTCCTTTAGATTTATGGTTTATAATTGCAGGATACGAAGTTGAATTAGAACCTTTGATAGGTCAAATTAGTGATAGTGAACAAAGCTCCAGTAATTCTTGGTGCGAGATTATGTAAATAGAATTGATTAAATTATTTAAGGTGTGTGTCTTATGACAAAATTAGACGATCAAATTGTATTGATTACTGGAGGAGCTAATGGTATAGGAAAGGCTACAGCAGAGCTATTTATAAGCAAGGGAATGAAAGTAATTATAGTTGATATAGATAACAAGATTTTTGATGTTGCTAAATTAATAGGAGCTTATCCGTTACTATTTGACGTTAGTATAGAAAATAATTGGAAGGACATAGTAAAAAAAGTAAAAAAAGAGTTTCATACTTTAGATATTTTAGTCAATAATGCAGCAACAAATGGTCTTGCGGATAAAGTATCTATTCAAAATCCAGAAGATATGTCTTTGGATACATGGAAGAGAATTCATAAAATTAATTTAGATAGTGTATTTTTAGGATGCAAATATGGTATTAGTTTAATGAAAGAAAATGCGAAAAGTAATGCTATAGTAAATGTTGCATCTCGTTCCGGCATAGTTGGAGTACCTAGTTTAGCAGCTTATGCTTCTAGCAAAGCTGCAATAAGAAATTACACGAAGTCAGTAGCCCTTTATTGCGCAGAAAAGCATTATAATATACGTTGTAATACAGTAAGTCCAGCTGCAATACTAACTAAAATGTGGGATCATTTATTAAAGGATAACCAAGATTGTGAGAAATTTTCTAGTGTAATACCATTAAGGCGTATGGGAAAAGCAATTGATGTAGCAAATGCTATATTTTACTTATGTTCAGATAAAGCAGATTTTATTACTGGAACCGAACTTATAGTTGATGGTGGAATTTTAGCAGGATCAGCTGCTGCACCTTCCGGTCAATAGAATGAATGATCTAATGTGATAGAGAGCAGTTTGCTGATTGAGTCATATTACTGTTATTTTAGCTTTGCTATGTCTAGGATTAGCTTATACAATCTCAAATTAAAGGCGGTACTAAAAATATAAAAGTACAACACGTACAACACGTACAGATCCTCATGAATTGGCATAAGGTCACCTATTAATAACTGATCATTGGGGTCTATTTCTAAACTACAGTTATTATTAAAAAAGTTATTATATATAATATATAGGCCAGTAAAAACTGTTAGGCCTAAGGTTATATATTTTATGCTATACCACCAACTATTATCATTACCATAATTTAATTCATGTTCATTTTCCTCAATAATACCAATTAAGTTAGTTTCAAAATTTTTAGACCAATCATAGCCTATTTCTTTTAGGTCATTGACTACTGAAAATTTTTCTATATCACTAGGTAATGTATAACCAATAGGTAACCCCTCATATTGAGTAATAATTGAACATAATTCGATAGGTAACAATATAATTTTTTGTAAATCTAAGGCTCTTTTTTCTGAATATAATTCTATATTTCTATTTTCAATATTTTTAGTAAAGCATTGTATAATTGTTACTTCATTTTCTTCCAAACTTTTATGGAAAGTTCCTATAAAAGTCAGTGTTAAAAGAGAAGAACTAGTTTCGAAACTTGAAACTAACTCTATTATTCCTTGTTTTTCTATGTAAGTAGCTTCCAATAATATTTTTAATAGAGTTTGGTTAACTTTAAAAGCTTCTGCTAATTCTATTGCACATTCTTCACTTATTCTGTTTCTTGAAAAATCAATAGTTGTGATTCTAGTGTTAATTCTAAGAACATCAATAATTGCCAATAGACCTTCATGGCATATTCCAGTATTTGCTAAGTTTATATTTTCAATTGAAGAGTTAACTTTAAGCGCATCTGCTAGTATTATTGCTCCTTCTTTACTTATTTTATTTCCTGAAAGATTAATAGTCGTTATGTTAGTGTTAATCTTAAGAACATCAACAATTGCCAACAGGCCTTGGTGATACATTTCAGTATCTGATAAATTTATATTTGTAATTGAAGAATTAACTTTAAGCGCATCTGCTAATATTATTATACCTTTATTGCCTATCCAAGTATAATGAAGATCGATAGTCTCAACAGTATCTATTTCTTCCAAAATACTGATTAGTTTTTGATAATCTAATTTTCTTTTTTCCTGTCTTTCTTCCATTCTTTTTTGTTCGCGTTCTTGTTCACGACGTTTGTGTTCCTGTTCTAGCCTATAACGTTCTCGTTCACGTTCTTGTTCTCTTTTCCATTCTCGCTCTTGTTGTTCCTTCATCCAATAATTTTGCGACGAATAGTAACTGCCTCCCTCTACTTTATAGGACTGATACATATTATATAATTTATTTGATTAATGACAAAAATTATACTCATTAGAGCATATGTAGTTCTCTGTGTCAATTTCAGAGTAGATGGTTAGAATTTATCTAAATTTTATTTATTATTCGCCATTTTTAATATCTTGAATTTAGCATAAAATCTTGGTAATAAAATTAATTTTTACACCCTAGGTAAAGTTTATTTAACACGTGGAAAAGTTACAACTTGGCAGGAGAAATTTGTCTTGCAACGTTTGTTAATAAAATGCCGACAAAAAAAATAGTTAAAACTTAATCAGCTATAGTAAAAAATCTTCATATATAAAACATCTTACTACCAAATAATATAAATGTAATTCCAGCAAGAATTTCTAATAGTTTACTAAATTTTTTAGTATAGAAAGTAATTTTTTCTGATGATAAAACTAAAGCAACAGTAAAAAACCAGATAGAACCTAAAATGATTATTTCAATCCAATATACAATTTTAATATTCCAAGTTTCCTGTGGATTTATAATTATAGTCATAATACTAACAAAAAATGTAAAAGCTAAAGGATTTAAAAATTCAACTAAGAAGCCTTCAAAGAAATATCCCCAATCTTTTCTGCTAATAGTGCTTGGATCTATTGTATTAGGTTGTAGTATTGGGGATTTGTTTGATAACAAAGTCTTAAATCCTAAGTATATTAAATAAATTGAGCATAGTGTTTTTATAATTTCAAGGAAAATAGAATTATTATCTATAAAAATAAGACCTATTATTATAGATCCTGATTGTAATGCAGTACCTACTATTGTTCCTAGACAAGCTTGTATACTTGCTAAACGAGAATTTAATATCCCATTTTTTATAATAAGAATAATAGAAGGTCCAGGTATCATAGCTGCTAATAAATAAGCTATTCCTAATTCTACAAAGTGTGATGTTATCATATATTCTAATTGTTAATGGAGTATAACTAATTGCTTAATTTCATTATATAAAGACTGGTTTATTATATTAATAATTTCAGTGTAGGAAGTATTAATAAAAAAATGATCTCCTGGTAGAAATTGATGTATAAATGCATTAGAAGTCTGTTCTTGCCACTTAATAAGATCATCTGCATCAAATGTATTATCATTTGAACCACCTAAAGCTGTAATAGGACAAGAAAGAGGTTTTTTATTAGAATAATTGTAGGTCTCAGATATACTAAAATCGGCTTTGATTATTGGTATAAAAATAGAGATAAGTTCTTCGTCTTCAATTATATAGTCAGGAATTCCATTATATTTTTTGAGTTCTTCAATAAATTGTTTTTTAGGAAGCTCGTGAATATGTTGTTTTTTTAAAGGTACTTGTGGAGCTTTAGTACCAGATACAATCAAATGTTTTGGTTGTAGCATTTTTCTTTGTCGTAAGGTGCGTGCAAATTCAAAAGCTATTAATGCACCTATACTATGTCCAAACAAAATAAATGGTTTATCTGTATATTTATTAAAATGTAGAAGTAGGTTATCAATAACTTGAGAAATATTATTTAATAATGGTTCATTATATCTTTCTTCACGTCCAGGAAGTTGAATAGCAACTAATTCAACTTCTTGTATTACGTCCTTAGACCATTGTCTAAATATTGAAGCACTACCACCGCCATAATGAAAACAAAACAGTCTAATTAATGCATCTTTTTTAGGTTTAAAAGTTACAAACCAATTATTATTGCCTGTCATAAAAATTTTTAGATAAGTTTATTTTAAGATATGAATTATCGTTTAGTGTTTAGTTTAAGTCAATTTTATATTTCAATTTTTGTACTATAGCAAATTAGTTTGACGATTATTAGCAACATATGTTAGCTTGATTTAGTAAAAAAATTTAACAAGTAATATATTTACAGGTGAAGTATGACAGAAGAAAAAAAGGTATTTAGCGTTGAAGTTGATAAAATTCTACATTTAATGATTCATTCTCTTTATACCAATAAAGAGATATTTATGAGAGAATTAATTTCAAATGCTTCTGATGCTTGTGATAATTTACGATATTTATCACAGACTAACCCTACTTTGAGTAAAGAGGATACAAATTTTAAAATAACAGTACAAATAGATAAAGAGAATGGAAATATCATAATTCGAGATAATGGAATTGGTATGAACAAAGAAGATTTAATAGAAAATCTTGGTACTATAGCAAAATCTGGTACTCAAAACTTTTTGAATCAACTTTCTGGCAATGATAAAAAAGATAACATGTTAATAGGTCAATTTGGTGTCGGTTTCTATTCTGCTTTTATGGTAGCGGATTATATTACTGTTACTTCAAAGAAGGCAGGAGATAATAAGAGTTATGTTTGGCATTCTGACGGTCATGGGGAATATACAATATCTGATACAGATAGAGAGTTTACTCGTGGAACTGAAATACTAGTGCATGTCAAGGAAGAAGAAAATAGTTATTTAGATCATGTTAGGTTAAAGCATATTGTTAAAACTTATTCAGACCATATAGCAATACCTATATATTTTACTGAAACAGATAATAATGAAAATCAATTGAATTCTTCATCCGCTTTATGGATTAGACCTAAATCTGAAATTACTCAAGAACAATATAAAGAATTTTATAAAGGTCTTTCGTATTCAATGGATGACCCATGGTTAATTATGCATAATAGAAATGAGGGTAAGATAGAATTTACTAATTTACTATTTATTCCTGCAACTAAGACTTTTGATTTATTTAGCCAGAATTACAAAAAGCAAGTTAAATTATATATAAAACGTGTATTTATTGCTGATGAAAATATTGATTTAATACCAAATTATTTAAGGTTTTTACGTGGGGTAGTTGATTCAGAAGATTTGCCACTTAACATAAGTAGAGAAACTTTGCAACATAATGTCATCTTAGAGAAAATAAAAGCATCTATCACTAAGAAGGTTTTAAGTGAGTTAAAAAAGAAGAAAAATAATTCTATAGAGGAATATTTAAATTTTTGGATTAATTTTGGTGGTGCGCTGAAAGAAGGGCTTTGTGAGGCAACTACAGAGCACGAAAAGCTACTGGAAGTATGTATGTTTAGAAGTAGTATTCATGATAAACTAATTAGTCTTGATCAATATATAGATAATTGTAAAGAAGATCAAAAGACAATATATTATTTAAGTGGTGAGGATCATAAGAAATTACTATGTAGCCCGCAAATCGAAGGTTTCTTAAGTAAAAATATAGATGTATTGTTGTTTACTGATGCGGTTGATAATTTTTGGGTAAACACTCATAGTAAATATAAAAATTATGAAATAAAATCAGTTACAAGGAATAACATAGATTTAGAAAAAAATAACAGCGAGGATCCTAAAAAGGATAAAATAGAAAATAGCGAGAAAGAAAATAAAAAATATGATAAATTAGTTGAATATTTTAAGCAAGTATTAGGAAATTTAGTAAGGGATGTAAAAATTTCTAAAAAACTAACAACTAGTTTAGCATGCTTTACTGTAAATGATAATGCTATGGATTTTCAGATGGAAAATTTATTAGCTCAAAAAGAGTCATTTTCAGGCTCGCCCAAGATACTTGAATTGAATCCTAAACATAAAATTATAAAAGAACTAAATAATGATTTAAATCTTAAAAATCAAGATAATGATAACAAACAGTTAGTTAGATTGATATTTGATCAAGCGTGTATTGTTGAAGGACAACCTATACATGATACAGCTGCTTTTGCAAAAAGATTTGATTCTATTCTAGAAAAAGTAATGTTGGTTAAAAAATCAAAAATTATAACAAAAAAACAAGTTAAGAAGCAAAAATAAGAGATAAGAGGAATAAAGGAAAGATTTAGATATGTGTTTTAAATATTAATACGCAAATAAACCAGCTTTTATAAATTCAAATATAAATTTACTGATTTTGTAATAAACAACTATACAAAATCAGTAGCGCCAATACTGTGAAAAAGAATTATACTATGTGCTGTAATATCTGTAGTTCAGCTGTAATATTAACAGATTTTTCTGCTGTACCTTCAAATTAAGAGAATGAGTGATTAATATATGATAAGGGAATTAGCTGATGACCAGATAGAAATTTGGCAAGCTGATTTAAATGAAGATATGTTTTTAAAGTTTAGCTATTATTTTTATATTCTTAGTGAAGAGGAAAAAGCAAATGCTAGTAGCTTTAAAATGAATTATCATAGAAAAGGTTATATTTTATCTCATGTTATTTTAAGATTATTACTCAGTAAATATACCGGCACACCCCCTGAATTAATTAAAATTCATAAGAATAAATACGGTAAGCCATATATTAAATCACATAAGCTAATAAAATTCAATATATCACATTCAAAAGAAAAGTTAGCTATCGCGGTAGCATCCTTTGAAATCGGTATAGATATAGAATATGTTAATCCAAATTTTGATATTGATGAAATTTTAGATATAACTTTATCAGAGAATGAAAAATTGAATATAAAGAAATTAAAATCTAATTTACAAAAAAAGCAATTTTATATGTATTGGACTCAGAAAGAGGCTTTACTTAAAGCAATGGGGGCAGGTATTAACAATGACTTAAATAAATTAGAAATTTCCAATAATAACATAAATATTTATAAGAGAAAAAAATGGATTACAGAGCCTTTTAACAGCTTTGATAAAAACTATATGGGACATGTTGCTTCTAAACATAAAAATAATAAAATTATACAGTATTATAATTGTAATAAATTTGGTTTATTTTAGAATAATAATAAGAAATATTGGAAGAAGATTAAAAATCTTTTCTTAGTAAGCAAAATATTATATTTTTATATTATAAAATAGACAAAAGGGTGACAATTTTGATGTAAATTGATACATTTAATATGTGAAAAGAGATATAGACTGTCAGGTCTAGAAGTTTATAAGAATAAATGAATAAGGACAGTTACAGTATACTTATTATATTCAGTAATTATTTAAAAAAAATAAAAACCAGGACATTATTGTGAATAATTAGTTAGTATTTAATATTAATTTTTAATATAAACCTTAGTAAGTTAATAAAATGACACTATACGAACGAATTTATTTTTTTCTAGGATGCATGTTTTGTGTTGTAGTTATTGTTGGTAATATAATTTTTCAAAAATTTATACATATATCCATACCGAGTATTTTAGATTTAGAAGTATCTGTTGGAGTTCTATTATATCCTATTACATTTTTAATTTCTGATTTATTAACAGAATTTTATGGCAAGAAAAGAGCAAAGTATGTAATACAGATAACAATTATTATAAGCTTTTTAGTAATGTGCTTGTTATATATTAGTGTGAATTTAAAGGCTGTTGATTGGTCTGCCATTAATGACGAACAATTTGAGAAAATATTCAGTGTATATAACGCAGGTACTCTAGCGTCAATTATTGCTATGTATATTGGTCAGATAATAGACATAACTATTTTTTCTTGGCTAAAAGCAAAAACTAATGGTAAGTATTTATGGCTAAGGAATAATGTAAGCACTATAATAGCTCAATTTTTTGATACAGTAACTGTACTTAGTATATTGTGTTTTTTTAATATACTACCATTAAGTCAGTTGTCTAATATTTTTATTAGCAGTTTTATTTTTAAAATTATTGCCGCAATAATTGATACTCCTTTTTGTTATTTAGGTCATTTTATAGTGAATAGCATAATAAAAGATCACCGGAAATAAACAACTCAATCTACATAACAAAAAAATTAATATGAAAAACAATGAGAAAAAATCTAGGTTACAAATTACATTAGCAGCATTTATCTGGAGTTATTTAAAAGAGAAAAAATTATATTTATTCTTCTTTTTAGTTGTAGCTGTTATTTGGTCTGTGGAAATGTCTTTAAGTCCATATTTATTAAAAATTATCATTGATAGAGTAAGTCTGTTTTCGAGTGATAGTGAGGAATTACTTACTATTTTACTAATTCCGGTAATTTTATATGTCTCAATGTCATTAATATTGAATATAAATTTTAGAATATATGATTATGCTAGTTTACGATTATATCCTAAATTAAAAGCTGATATGACAAAGGATATGTATTCTTACCTTATAAAGCATTCAGATGCATTCTTTCAGAATAGTTTCTCTGGTAGCTTAACAAAAAAGATATTTGACATGGCAACTAACGTAGAGTTAATGATTCGTACAGTAAATGAATCCTTTTTTCCAATAATATGTGTATTGATTACCTCTAGTTTTATGCTCTTGATAGTAGTGCATTATATATTTGCTATTATTTTAATAGTATGGGCTATTTTCTTTATATATTTATCATACGTTGCTTCAATAAAATTAGAAAATTATTCTAAAGATTTATCAGAATTAAATATAAAGGCTAGTGGTAAAATATCAGACTCTATCTCATCTATTACAACAGTTAAGTTATTTTCAGCTAATAACTATGAGATAAAAAGGGTTAATAAGAGTCTAGAGAATGTTGTTAATGCCGATTATAAAGTACATTGGCAAAATTTAAAAATAAGTTTTGTTCAAGGTATTGGAATAACGATGTTAACCTTTTTCATGTTAATAGCTCTTATTTATGGTCGTATGCATGGTTGGGTTACAGTAGGAGATTTTGCTTTAGTGATGACCTTATCTATTTCGATATTGATGAGCGTTTATAATGTAGGTCAACAAATACAACAATTTGCAAAAATGAAGGGTATATGCAAACAAGCATTAAGTATTATGCAAGAAGCTCATGAGATCATAGATTTACCAGATGCAGAAGTAATGACTGTTAGAGCAGGATTGATTGAATTTAAGGACGTAAATTTTAATTATAAGGATCAAAAAAGTTTATTTAATAATTTAAGTATAACTCTAAATCCTGGGGAAAAGATAGGATTGGTTGGTTATTCTGGTGGAGGTAAATCAACATTTATTAAACTGATATTACGATTAATTGAAGTCCAATCTGGTTCTATATTAATTGATAATCAGGATATAACAAAGGTGAAGATCGATTCTTTAATAAATCAATTAACAATAATTCCACAGAATCCAGATATGTTTCATAGAACTATTATGGAGAATATAAGATTTGCTAAACCAGACGCTACAGATGAAGAAGTTATTATGGCAGCAAAAAAAGCCAAATGTCATGAATTTATTTGTGAATTAGCTGAAGGCTATGAATCATTAGTAGGTGAACGTGGAATTAAGTTATCTGGTGGTCAGAGACAAAGACTTGCAATATCAAGAGCTTTTTTAAAGAACTCGTCAATTCTGCTATTAGATGAAGCAACATCTGCACTTGATTCATTAACAGAAAGTTATATTCAACAGAGTCTTTACGATCTAATGAAAAATAAAACGACAATAGTAATTGCACATAGATTATCAACTCTAAAAAATATGGACAGGATATTAGTATTTGATAATGGTCAAATAGTAGAGGATGGAGATTTAGGCTCTCTTCTTAGTGATAAAGAAGGGACATTTTATAGGTTATGGAAAATGCAGATGGATGGATTTATAAATAATACTGGATATATTTAACATAATGATGCGATAATATATAATTAAGAGTTGAGTAACCTGCAAATAAATGCAAACGAACGGATAGCCATATTTTATGGCAACAATTAAAGTAAAAAGAATCTTATATATTGAATGGTATGTGACAAATATTGTTCAAGCTTCATTCTTTTATATTAGTTCATTTGTATTTAAAGGGTTACGCAATGATTGCATAGATTCATCCATTAGAAAGGTAGAAGAGCCAATTAATTTAGTATTCCAACATCACGGGTCGATAAAATGTATTCAAACTTTAGTTTTAATAATAAAACTTTTTCATCTGTTCCCGAGTTTGCATCAGGTGGTGGAAAGTTTAACTTTGCGTTAAATGATATAAATATTTCATTCATTAAAAATGGAATGCCTTTTATTCTTAAAAAATTTGTTCCTGAAAGCATATGTAATACAATCTCTGATTTAAAAGACTTAGCTGAGAAAGCAGGTGATGCAAAAT
>JAWUXW010000185.1:0-9218 GCA_034111125.1 Paraglaciecola sp. | reverse complement strand
GATCATTATTGTCCTGATTGCGGTCATCTCGAAACTGAAGATGAAAAAGTTGCTAGAATACGTGAAATTAGAACCGAAAAAGGTGATTTGGTTGAATTAAATATTGACATGATTGGTGAACTTATAAAACAACGTGAAGATAATTATCAATCTGTTACTGATTATGCCGCTAATCTAAGTGACAACTTTCACGCTAAGAATTCTGCTGTCAATCGTCATGCTGCTAGACAATCAGCACTTAATGTACTTCGCCATTGGATACAAGAATGGGGAACTAAAAAATGGAGAGATACTGGTAAACCTGTAAAAATGATACCAATCGAATTTGAATTAGAGTTCAAGATAAATATCATTAAAGCTCAGGTTTTACCAGAACCACAAATGAATAAGTTAACGAGTAAAATCCAACAATCAATGAGGTTATCATGAGAAAATTAAAGATAGACAGAAAACATTATGCAAACGCAACGACTGGAAGAGTCGAATTTGAAGGTTTCTTTTGTCACTCATTAGAGTTACCTTGGTTGAATAATAAGACTGATGTGAGTTGTATACCAAACGGTATTTATTTGTGTCGTAAAATAATTAGTCCTAATCATGGTAACTGTTTTGAAATTGTAGATGTCCATGAAAGAACACTTATTCGCGGTCATAAAGCCAACTTTACTTATGAGTTATTAGGTTGCATAGCGTTTGGTGACAGTATCAAAGACCTTAATAATGATGGTGTATTAGATGTAACTAACAGTAAAGTGACATTTGAAAAATTGATGGGTAAGTTACCTCAAGAATTTTTTATAGAAATTGGACAACCTTCTATGATTGGTATATCTTAATCTTCGGTTCATTTGAATATAAAGAAAAGGAAGGTTAAATGTTATTTAGATCTATTTTGGTGTCAGGTGTGATCATTGCACTCAGTTCAATAACTCTCACTCATGCCAATGAGATTAATACTGCTTTTAGTGTTACTAATGTTACTGATGTTGCCAATGTTACTGATGTTGCTAATGTTGCTAATGTTGCTAATGTTGCTAATGTTACTGATGTTGCCGTTGTTGCTAAGGTTACTGAATTAAGAAATGTTGCCATTGTTCAAAACAGTAACTTTGAACGACACAACATTTCGAGAGTTAATAGTTTTAGAAAAGATGATGTTACTGAATTAAGAAATGTTGCCGTTGTTCAAAACAGTAACTTTGAACGAATGTCATTAGACTTCTAATTAAATGTAAAAAAAAAACCGTATCATTTGTGCGGTTTTTTGCTATATTGAGCTAATAATGTATCGAGACAACATTTACTAATATGAGAAGTTTAGAATATATAATGACAGACTTGACGACTAGCCCAAAAATCGCATCAATACTTATGTTAATTGGCAATGGCTCTAATTTTATCAGTAATAATTTTGACGTTATACTTACTAGAATGACAGGTGTAGCGAGTCTCATTCTAATTATTATTATGATTAGATATCATATCAAAAACACACGTAAAATAGACAAAGAAAATAGCAAAGATGATGAATAGTCACATTTGCTATTTTGTAGCTTAAAGACTGTCTTTACTTACACCCTTGGTTTTATCATAACTACGCATTGTACCAATACCGAGCAAACCTGAAACTATAGCTAATAACGCGGTTGACTCTATTAGAGGTGGTGGTGTTCCTGCCATTCCCTTAAATGCCCAAATCCAGGTTAACAATGGGTGAAATATTCCAGCCCAAGACATACTAAACACACCAGCCCAAATCGCGGCAGGACGAGCACCCGAAACGAAAACACTTGGGTGCTTGGCTGATACTTCATTAACCTTTATTTGTGCAAGCATTAAACTTGTAGCTGATTGTAAACCTGCCAAGTCACCTTTTTGCTTTAGTTCTTCCAGTTTAAACAGTTCTCTTGCTTGGTCTACAGGATCAGGCCAAACACGAGTAATAATCGATTTACCTACTTCAAACGCTACTGTTAATGGGTCTATTGTCATGATTTACTCCAGTTAGTTATTGTTTATCTAAGTCTCATCTCAGTAGAGTTGATACCCTCTTTTCCGCGCATTGTATTGTCTAATTTATCAACAACATTTATTTGCATATGAGAGCTATGGTTTTGGATAATCATTTGTGCAACCTTGTCACCACTCTTTATTTCGATAAAAGAAAAACCAGTGTTTAATAAACTGACCATCACTTCACCCCTGTAGTCTGAGTCTATTACACCAGCTAATGTATCTAAACCTAACTTTGATGCTAACTTACTTCTAGGCCACAACAAACCCACAAAACCTTCTGGTATAGACATTGATATACCTGTTTTAAGTAATGCTCTGTGACCTGGAGGAATGGTCACAGATTCAATAGTATGAAAATCAAGACCCGCTGATTCTTCTGTCCTTCTCGACGGAATTATTGCCTTTTCGCTTAGTAGTGTTATGTTAATCATTTGTCCTCCTCAGACATTGGTTGATTTTAATTGTCTAATTCACAAGATTCAGAACATGAGTTAGTCTCTAATTGCTTACTTACTATTCTTATCATTATTAGTTCTTCTTAATTTTCTTGACCCAATTTATTAGGCGGTGAATTCTACTGAACCTACGAACCAACTGATCGATAGGTATATTGGTCAGTGTTACATGTTGAACACAATAACTTAACAAACAAGCTGTTTCACCGTCGATACGTAAGACAAGATACTCTCTTGACCTATGTATTAGGTTTTTAAAACAAACTGTGTCGCCTGTTTCTATTGTGTTCATTACTGAAAGTTAACAGACTTGTTAACTTTATCGAAAAAAGAGTGGGGCACAATTTTCGTAAATTGTTTTTCAGGTAAAGGGATGAATTGTTCAAGAGCTGGTACGAATTGACGCACTTCTTTCATGTTTTTTACATGACACAATGCGTGATACATGTTTTTTGCAAAAGAATTAATTTCCGTGATTAGTTCTAACCTGTGATCAAGATGACATTGAATCGACAAAGGTGTTTTATTATCATCAAAGGTGAAATCTGTTTCGATCAAAGGATATGAAAAAGGAAGGGTGACACTACCCACAATACCTCTATACTCACTGTCAGTACAAAATGGCAAATGAGGATTGTTACACCCATAATCTAGGTATTTCATACCACACGTTATCGCCATAGGTAACCTACCTTGGTCGTCTTTGAAGCTTACAACGCTACTAACTACAACCAATCTCTTAAAATCATCACTGAGAGTTGAGTAAGTATGAATAGATTCTTTGTTTGATTTTCTTGTCAATGCATAGTGAGAAAGTGAACATTTAAGTTTCTTCAAATAAATTTCTACACGTTTTTTAAATTTACTCTGTATTGCTTCTTTTACAGCTTCTTTTCTCAAACCTTGAGTAAGTTTTATCTTTTCAATTTCCATTGTTTTTCCTTTTTTTTTCAGTTAATTTATCTTAATTACAATTCCAAAGAATTGATAGCTTTTTGAATTATGTCCATTTCTTCAGCAGCAAATTCAAGTCTTACCCTTCCATTAGGTGCAAATATAACAGACTTGTTAGCCAGTATTGACACCACTGTTTTTCCTATTGCTGGTCGCCAAGAAGATGTGTTTTTACGTGTGGCCTTTTTCTCACCGTTGGTTAACGTGCCTTCGATGATACCAATGATATCTTCAACACTGTGTTTACGATTTAATTCAAGCGCATAATCCGCTGCAATCTTACCGTCAATAATGTAGTCTTTGATCACACTGTCTAATTCAGAGATGAGTAAATGATGAACTACACTAGGAACACTAACTAAAAATGTTTGTGCAAGTTCTTCTTTAGTCAGATTGAATAGTGACAGACGACGATAAGCTTCAGCACGTTCAACAGGGTTTAAGTTACGCCCTTGTGATGATGTCACCATCAATGCTATCTGTTGCGCTTTAGTACCGTTAACACCTTCTACAGTGACCCTACGATAGTCATGCCCCTGGTTAATAACTTCGAGTATTGCCATGTAACGATGATGACCGTCGATGACTTTAAATGTACCGTCGTCTTGAGGTTAAACAACTATGTTAGGTAGTGTTTGACCTTCGATATAGGCTTTAACCATACCTTCGACTGTATCACTATAGATTTTACCTTTAACGTTGAAACCTTCTTCGATGTAGATTTTGTCTACAGGAACGTTATAAGACTTCTTGACTGTGATACCACCACGAGTTTCAGGGTTTTTATAAATTGCACTAATTGGTTTTGACACTGTCTTATTCCTTAAAATTCCAACATTGTTGATTGACGTAATTCTTCTGCTGATGCTGCTAATGCTGCTAATAATGCTGCTAATAATGCTGACCAGTTTGGTGAACCGAGCGCAGGACCAAACTGGTTACCAGATTGTGAGAATTTTACAAGCACAGTTGATAGTTGTGGCGTTTTAGTTTTCCTTTGAAAATCCGATGCTTCATTCTCTCCAAATTTATTAACAAATAATTCGAATCCACTTTTACAAGGATGCAACTTAGTTAACTCGGTTTTGTTGGTTGAAATTTTCATGATTGGACCTTTATTTCAGTAACTGATTATAAATATAGATGTATCAGAATTAAAAGTAAAGAGGTTTAGTAAAATCATTTACTTTTAATTCTTCCACCACATCTTAAAAACCCACGAAATAGACAACCCATACTTAGCGGCTACAGTTACTACATTGTCTTTGATAGTACCTTTGAAACCTTCAGATTTAAGTCTTTCAATTTCAACAATTGCGGCATTACCTTTACTTACTGATTTAGGTTTACTGAGTTTTTGACATTTACATCTTAATTCTTTGTTTCTTTTTTCTAGCATTGAAACCTCAGACTTTAATTTTTTATTATCATCTTCTAATATTCTAATTTGCTCAGAAAGACTTACGAATTTACTCAGGTTCATTTAATACCCTCCTGAGATTATTTATACTGTCAATAGGTAGGACTTTAACCAAGGGTTTACAATCAGGTGGGTCAGAGTCATTAACGTCCCATTGTTTACCACAGTGACTACAATGATACTGGTCGCTATATCTTACCGCTGATACATGGTTATGACTCATAATTTGTACCTTTGTAAACTGATAGCTAATTGTTTAAATGAGATCGGTGTAGGTAAATGACAACCTGTGTCACCTGTCCAATCAACGAATTCGTCGTCGTAAAATCCAATGATTTTGTCATACTTACTTTGCAAATCAACTAAATCATTGGCCCATTCTTGCCACTTTTCATCTGATATTATTGGAGAATCAACAGAGTGATAATAGATGTATGAGTGAAGAATCATTTGTCCCCTACGTTTACGTATCAAAGCAGTCGCATTAAAAACATCGATACCATAAACAATTGTACGCATTAAACTAAGATGGTTGATGAGTTCTCTTTCTCTTAAGTCTGGGACATCAATGATTAAATTAATGTCCCACCAATCGAGATTAAGACTTTGCCAATCTTTAGCTAATGTCGATATTTTTACTGATATCACTTGTTAGCCTTTCTTTTAATATGTGAATGATGGTGTCAATTTGCCACCCATTACCTAGCATTTTGTATGCTTGGGTGTTACTGCTTACTTTAAAATAGTCGTCAGGTACACCCATCAATCGACAACATTCTATTACTGTTAATTTTCTGTAACTGTAATGACCACATTTAATATAATCACCTTGTCTACCATTTTTTACATATTCCATTGCAGATAATGATACAGCTTTACCACTAAAATCGTCTCTTAAACATGAACGACCTTTTTGTCTTTTTACAAAAGTATCACTCATTAGTGTAAAACTAAGTGGATTACTTTCCAATATATCAACTAGATAAAGCTCACGGTCAGTTGGTTGAGAAATATCCCAATTCGACCAGTACCACCGTTGGCGATTTTGGGCACTGACCAAACTAGAATTTATAAACGTACCATTCACACCCATATAATCAGTGATTACCGCTAGGCTCTGTTTCTTCATCTTTACGTTTTCAAGCATAAAATCTACATCAAGGTTATACACAATCTTACGCATACTTTTAACGTGATTAAGAATGTCAATGTAAACAAAGAACAACACTGAACGAGGGTCATCAAATGCCAACTGTTTACCCGCAAAACTAAAACCTTGACATGGGCTACCTCCAAAGACTAACTCAATATCCCACCAATCGATAAGCCATGTTCGCCATTGTGTGATATCACCTAACTGAATAACGTCAGGGTAGTTAGTCTTCACTTCAGCGATAGCATATTTGTCAATTTCTGATGAATAGTATTTAGTTACAGACTCGCCCATCAAATCCAATGCAATGCGCCCACATTCCATCCCACCAAATAGACTCAAATAAATCATTGGTTAGCCTTTCTTCAATTTATATTCATATCGAACACGTATAACACTAATGTTTCTATAAGCTAGAGCAGCACCCATAGTGTTTTTAGTCACTCCATAGTGTTCTGCCAGGTCTTTCACACTCATACCACTTTGAATTAATTTAATTACTTCAGGTACTCTGTCTTTCCAAATATGATGATAATTTGATGGAAGAGATTGATCAATCCCATTTTTTTCTCTGTACCACATCATTGATGTTTCAAGACTCATCGCATTGCTCCCTTACAATGCAGGCTAGTTTTTTAGCATATGAGTTATGAAGCCTTTTAATTAGCTTCCAGTTAACTCGCTCAAGCTCTGCAATTTTAGCTTCAAGTGTCATAACTTTCTTCGTCTGCATTATGCAAGCTTTAGCAAGACATTCTATTTGTCTAGTCACTTGATTTGCTCCTTTAGTGCTTGGGTTAGCTCTGGGTTTGTTTTATCTGTAGCTACGTATATGGACTCACCTATGCTTTGTGCATCAAGATTATAATTCATAGTAACTTTACCAATGCATCCGTCTGAAATATCAAGCAAGCAAGATAGTAACGTGATGCGTTCCTTCTCAAGCTCTGCAATGCGTTCTTCTTGCTTAATATTTTTCATATAAAGCGCACCTGCTGCTTTAGGGGACATTTTTATACTTACTGCTATAGCAGCCATCAGTTTTGATGCTCTAGTTTGTTACCTTTAAACCACTTTGAAAGACCTTCACCATTAAAAGGTTCAATAATTAAGCATCCGTCTTCATCACAGAAAACCGCTTCAATGTCTTCAAATCTAGATTGTAAAGACGCTAGATTATTTTCTGTTTCTAGTAAACCTTCAGTTAGAGCTTCACACTCTTTCTCAAGCTCTACAATCCTAGCCAACATCCCCGCGTTGACCTTGCTGTTGTCCGTTTTTATTGAATCATTCACTGGCTCAACAATTTCAGCATCTTCGTATTGCACAAAATTAACACACCCTGATGGTTCGCGGCTTTTATATTCATTTCCTACATCTCCTAGAAATGGTACAAGTTCACCAACCTTGTCTACATACCAACGTAGCGGGTCAGTACATTTAATTATTAATATTTTTCTATCTTCCATTATCTTACGTCCTCATATGTTAATTTATAGGGTAGTAATGACAGATTAATTAGTTTTCTGTCTTTACTGTTTAAGTGAGTCAGGCTTGGTTTATTGATCACCTTAACGACGTTTTCTTTAACACACACTAATACAGTGCCATTAGTTTTCTTTAAGCATGACGACATTTTAGTGATACGCCCCGCTCTACATTTACAATTGAATTTAGATTTATTAACTACGGTGTTAATATATGCCAACGACTTAGCTTCGATAAACTTAGTAGGTATACTGACAGTCAGATCGTAAGGCATAGTGTTCAACCATTCGTTTAACTGTGACGTGAATGTGGTTTGTGTGACTGTTGTGTCAATGACTCCCATATGTGTTACTTCAACAGTTGCGTTTTTATTTCGGACTCTCACAGTGATACCCAATTCACTGGCAATTCTATACAGTAAACTAATGGTACTTTTCACGTTAGCACACTCACGTTTATTAACTGTTTTAATATCACCTTCATTAAATTCTGTGAGTAAAAACTTTCTACTGAACGAGTCAGACCTTAGTGTAACAATCAGATAATCTTCAAAACATGTAAATGTATAACCGTCAGTCATTGTTCTAAACTTACTTAACAGACTTTGACTGTTAATGTGACCAGGTAGCAAAATCGACGCTCTCCCCTCCTCCTCTAAACCTAAAAATTTTCCACCTATTACCTGAGTTGTGACAATTTTATTTTTTATAGTAGTAGGGTCAAGTATTTCGATCACATATGTACAATGAATTGGATGGTCCAAAACTGACACCCATTTATTACAAACTAATGCTTCAGCATATATGTCATCAATTATAGTGACATTTTTGTCTAGTACTATTTTATCACCTACATTGGCACTGTAGATATCAGACATATCTGTCAACTGAAAGGTTTCAAAATTACTAATGTGTGAGGTTTGTGGATGGGTGCCTTTGTTGATTTCAGATGTCATTATTGTTACCTATTAAATTATTATACACTGATGCATCGAGTTGACGATTCGATAGTTATCAAACCGATTGAAAATTATTATGATTTTATAAATATAATTAGTCAAGTAAATGTCAATTATATTTTTATATTATGAAAACAGGTGTTTTTGATGATTACACTCATTAACGACATAGTAACTATCGAATCGTCAACTCGAAAATCGTTATAGATTATTTTTATTTCCTCTGTGAACCAACACTGGTAAGGGTTTAGTTAATAATATACGTGTATATTTTATTACTCTAATCTTTAATCTCAGGAAAATAATAATATAATAGATAATATATATTATAAAATAGTTATTATATCAATTGTATTTCTGAGAAAGTCTTTGGGTGACTTGCGAAATAATTTATATTATTAGTGTATTGACTATAGTTTGACTTGGTTTATATATAGCGTTAAAGTCTGATTGATTAATAACACGAAGGATTTAAATTATGACAGTTAAAAAAGTACCACCAGTTAAAAAAGCACCACCAGTTAAGACACAATTACCTGATGTATCGTCAGATACACCGATGCCACCAGTTAAGACACCTGTAGAATCTGATGAAATGTTCAGTGACGGTGTTGCTGTAACAAGCATAGATAACGGTAAAAAGTTTATTGTCAGTAAGAAATATTATGAAGACAATGAAAGTCGTTTAGAACTTGCGTAAACAATGCTCGTCTGGCGGTTGCAACAATATTGCTGTGACCGACCTTTATCGTTGTAAAGACCACGCTATCACTT
>JAWUXW010000184.1:0-13035 GCA_034111125.1 Paraglaciecola sp. | reverse complement strand
ACTTAATTTGGTTCGAAAGAATTGGCTTGTTCTCTCTTCAAAAGGAGTTTGCGAAATATAAGGATAAAACCGCCGTATGCGACAACGCTTGTACGGTGGTGTGAGAGGGAGTTCTTGTAAAGGAACTCTCTACTCGATTTCCTGTTTTGCTCTGGGTGCCTGATTGGATCAATATAATAAACTGGCTCTTTTTGTATTGGCCCTTTGACTGTTTTGCAGTCCACACCTATATCCTTTAATTTTCCCATTAATCCACTCATGAGCTTATCTGTCGCCTTTCCTATATGATCAGCATCTCTCTTATGCCTCCTATTCCCTGGCTTTTTATAGTTTGGCTCTAGCTCATTCTCATCGAAAAACTTATATTTCTTTGAAGCTCTTGCCTTTCTTCCCTCTGATGAGAGCGACGTAGCATCTATAGAACTAAGCCTAGAAGCCTCGGACTCAGCTCCGCTCATGCCCTCTACTAAGTTAAGGTCTTTTTTTGATTTAATATTAGCTACAGCATTGCTATTCTCTTGGTGGAACTTATTAAAGAATGCCTGCTTATCATCTAGATTCTTGTCATACAAATCTGTGATCTTGTTAATATTCGTCTTAGGACCTGCCAGCGCATTAAACGAAGTAAGTACAATCACGAGCAATAACATGCACTGAAAAGCTAGTTGAATATTCTGTGGTTTGTTTGTTAAATTAGTTCTTAACATCATCTAAGTAACCCCCTCGCAGCTCTTTGCATAGATCCATTATCTGCAAATAGCTCAAGTGCTGCTTTAATGGTTATTGATCCTGTTATCTTGTCAAATTTGCTACCTCTCTTTTTGCTCCCCTCTGATAGTGACTTGCTTTGATTCAAAAATATACTCTCTGGGTTCGACAGAACTATTGCAGGTACTTGATTAATCCCGAAATAATTAAATGCCTCATCATCTATTTGAGCAGCGGCGCTATTCTTATCTGATATCTTCATCATTAAATCAGTTAGCTTGCGCATAGACCCACCTGGCAGACCTCTCATCACTAGAACCCCATTATATTTAGCAGCCTCTTTTGCGTATCCCTTAATTAAGGATATTGGCATAGAGCTTGATATGAATATCTGCAATTGTGGTCTTGGATTCTTCATTTCCTTTGCCAGTTTCTTGATCTCAGGGTTTTTGTTTTTGCTTGGGTCTTGAATAATGGACTCTATATGCTCAAATACAGCTGATCTTGACTTAAGAGCTAACTCCTCAGCCCATTTTAAGTTCGCCTTATCCAATGTGACTGCTGGCAATTGCTGAGCTAACTCTATAGCTTTAATATCAATTTGAGACTGTAGCTTATTCTGCTCCTCTACTCTCTGCCCACCAGCCATAGAAACAGACGCAGAAGCAGCCAGCAAATAAGTAGCGATCAATTTAGCTATTTGATTTTTTTTGATTCTCATATTCATATTCATGTTCAATTTTAACGATATTTCTTTAAGCAATTTATTCTTTTCTCTATTTTAAAATGCGCAACAATTCCGCTTTCTCCAAATAACATAACTCCAATCTTCCCCATCATACGGGTACTCTTTAAATGCAGAAAAAGCCATGTCAGCAAAACCTATAGGCCAGCATCCAAGCGAGCCTTTTGTTGATTTTGGATATACCATTTGTATTTTATATTGAGATTTCTTTATTTTAAGCGACGTCTCCTTGCGGCATATTGGTCCATTGATTTTTGCACTGCTCGTACTCGTGCTTTTAGCTAAGCCCGTTCTATGCATTTTGGCTAAGATCCTAGTGGTGAGCAGTGAACTTGTCTGAACTCCTCCGCTATGATCCGCATTAGTGCCGCCCCATGGGTACATATTCCCCCAGCAGCCAGAACACCAAAACAATGAATCTCGTGGCATATCAATCGTACTTGCTGCGCAATCAATAGCGCACGCAGCTTGAGCTAGTGGATTACCAAATAAGAAACTCTCAGGGTTCAGGAGATTCTGCAACTTTGAATCATTCCATGTTGGGTCAAGCTCAGACAAGTACGCAACATCAAAGCTACTCTTCTCTAGGCAAATTAAATCCGTGATTAGCTCGAGCCAATAAACAAGCGGATAGATATAATAATGAAGATTATAAGTGCTGTTATGAGATATTCTTTTGCCGTATGATTTATTCACTGTTCCCATACGCTTTAAACTCTTAGGGCCCATTTGAATACCACCAAGTCCCGTCATGCAAAATGGTGTTCTTGTCACATCTACCATGCGTGCCGGTTCCCAAAATCCAAGGCTTATACCAGGCACAGGAACATTAGCTTTAGTACAAGCGCAAATTGGTGATGATGGGTTCTTGCGATCACGCTTAGCAGGAGAACCTCCCCCGCCTATTTTAAAACTACCAATAGAGATAGGAAGCAAACATGACCAGCAAACATCAGTGATCGGGTTGACAAAACGCCCATGACATGTATAACTAGCCTCGCTGATACGTGGTAATGAAACTATTATTATCATTATCATTATTAGTGATTTGTTAATCGCAAAACTGCGCTGATCTTTGGACTCGAGTCTTGGCAGAAATGAATCAAAGATCAGTGTGTTTTTCTCTATATACTCATTCATTTAAACTAGCCTTTTTCTCAATTATGAAACTTCTTAAATCTTCACTTGTTAATTCATTCATATTATTCACTTTATTCATCTTGTTTATATTCAACCCACTTAATGCACTTGCTTCTAACTTCGATTTAAGCGGCGCAATGGACGCTGCATTCCATGAAGTATTTGTTGTCAGACTTCTTAAGTTTGTGAAAGAAAATTATTTTTTTCTCCTATTCGCTTCCATTTGCCTACCTTTTGGTATAGCGGCTTATGACCACATTATTCTTAAATATCCTTTATACATCTCCAAATTCTGGGTTTATACCGCCGCTGCTCTTACTTTTGCGCTAACAACTCTTAAATTGTTTTTTTAAGTTTTGCTCCAAGCAATTCAAATCTTCTTCACTAGCAACAACTATTAATTCATTTGCCGCTCGTAGGACTTCAACAGAAGCATTTTGCACTGGAATAAACCCAGCAGGCCTAAACTTATATACATCGCCTATATTCCCCTCTAGCCTTAGGCCGCTAGCTCTAGCGATAGACAAAAAATCCTCAAATGTGCATTCAATGTTTTTTGTCTTAAACTTAAGTGGTGAGGGTGACGATGATGACAATCTAGACTCAATAAGAAATAGACCTATTAAGAATGGAAAAATTAACACCGCAATGCCAATATAATATGCAACGAAATACATCGAACATATCCATAGACTGCCCACGCAGGCACGACTAAGTTTGTTATATTTATGGAAATAATTCTCTACACCTTCCATTCTCTTCTCTTCTGCTTTTGTTTTAACGATATTGATCATATTCAATTCTCTTGCTTTGTTTTTTAATTAGTTATATTTTGTTGTCTCTTTTACAATCCAGATCATTTAAACTTATTATGTTTTTAAACATGACCCGATTTAACATTTCTTTTCTCATTATTTGCCTTGTACTATTTCCTTTATCTTCTTTTGCTGACCCTCTTAATTTCGATAAAGCAATAGATGCAGTAACATCCCCCTACAAAAACTTCCTTAAAGATTATTGGATTCGGATGATCATAGGGTTATCCGCTATTGCTGTTATGATTGACTATGGATATCATGGCAGAGTCACAGGAGCATCTATTCTTTTCTCTGCTTTTGTTACTATAGTCATAACCTATTTCGCTTTCACTTGGTGACTCACTAAGGGGAATGACTTTACCTAAATCACGAAGAATAATTTTCTGCGATTGAACTACGCAACTCTTCTTGCTTTTAAAAATCACCACATCTTTTTTTGAAAGCAACATGCAACTAATTGAAAAGATATAAAACTTTCCTGTTTTGCTCTTTATTCTTAAACCAGCATTATATAACTGCTTGGTCAGCTCCTCTATTCCACCGTCAAAAACCATCTCTCCTTGGCCTTTTGGAGCTTTTTTATTAAAACCAAGCGCAATGTTCACCAGCTCACCGAATATAAGGCCAAAGCCCGTAATCACTACAAACAGGGGTAGCGAATGCCCGATGCTTGCAGCCCCATCTGTCATAACGTACAAAAACAACGAGCAGCAAACGTTCCCTACAATGAAGAATTCGATATCTCGTATCCTCCAAAAAATAGATTTTTTCTTGTTATTCATATTTTTTTCCATATTCAATTCTCTTATTTTATTTTTCATTTTCTTCTCCCTTTATTTAATTTAAATTCTTCTATCTTGAGCATTGAACCATCCTCTAGCACTAATGCTGGACTGTGCTTAATCCCAAACTTTTTAACCAACACGCCGCCCTGATCAAAATAAATACTACGACTAAGCTTCTTCTCTAATTTTAACGGCGATCCACCAACTAAAATGATCTTCTCAATCTCCTCTAACTCTTCCCTCTCTTCCTTGCTCTTTGCTTTTCTGTTTCTTTTTAACTCTTGTTTTAACCAATCAAGTTGAGCTTTCTCTCTCGCATCTACAAAATATAATCTTCTATCAAAACCAATACCGTACTCCCTCATTTTCTCTAAAGGATTAACGCTTGTACCAGCTCTATATAGAAGCTTTCCACATGGAAGTATTATGTCTTTTTTAAGAACATAAGTAGGATCGTGATAAAAAATCCTGCCCTTTCTTGCTGGCGTCAATTTTCCTACTGGCTTCGGATTTTCTATTCTATCTCTAGCTATTTTCTCCATCTTCTTACGCTCTGCCGCTATATCAACTTTCTTTCCTCTCTCATCTATCATTTCTAAAAATGGCTGCTCTAATATCTGATATAGATGACCCTTTTTTCCAAAATCACGAGCTTCAACCTCAGCTACATTGCTCAGAAAAACTAATGACAAACAAACTAACGTCAAAGAGTTAAGTACTAACTTAGCTCTTCTTTCTGTATTTGGTTTAACTTGAGCTATAGATTTCATAATTTTATAAACCGTTTAATTCTTCTACTACCGTTTAATTCTTCTACTATCTCCTTATGCACTTGCCTTGAGATAGATTTTGTATTTTTCCCAAAAATCTTGCCCTCGGATATAAGAACTATATTTCTGCCTATTTCCTTACCCGCTTTGTTGGTAACCTTCCCAATCTGATACTTATCTCTGTTCTTGCTGCCATTCCACTCCTGTTCAATTTCACTTTTGAACCTCTCAATTAGCTGAATCGCATATTTGGGCTTACCAAAGAACAAACTACGCTTAGAAGTTTCTCCGCCCTCAATCCTCATCTTTTCTAACTTTAAAATCTCATCTTGAGAAATATAATAAACTGCCACCTCTTCTTGGCTTTGACTAGATACCGATCCCCTCAAATAAAACCCAAATGATCCAGATATAAGAGGTACGCTTATAGCAATCAGCACTGCCCTCTTAAATGATATTCCTGTAGATTTTTTCATAACTATTAAACTCATTAAATTTTCTTGTTTCTTTATGTTGTTATTTTTTTTGATCGAGCAAGAGACCCAAAGCCTTTTCCATTGGAACGCCTTGTTTTTCATATTCGAGCAGAAGCCGATAATCCTCAGCTTCTGTTGAATAGACAGCGCCACTAAACGGATCAAGCATCAACCTACCAACTACATCGATCCCTGAGCTAGACAAGAGCATCTCTGAATACTGCCCTCTCTCAAATGACAATGATTTAAGCAAAGGTATTTTCTCTTTAAATTCAGTATGAGCTTCATAATCCGTATAAGTCCTAGGCGGTAAATTAATTGTCCATGCGCTATTCTCAAAAATAGCTCTTCTATGATTGTTATTCTCAACCGTAGCTCCAGCTGTCTGAAGATCAGCAAAACATTGAGTACAAACAACCAGAGAACCGCCATATCTTCTTAAGTTCCTAGCCAGTGCCGCTAAGAATCCAGCGCAATGATCAAGCAACATCCACGCCTCATCTACTATAATCATGAAACGTTTTGATCTATCACCAGACAGGAATTTAGCTGTGATCTGCATGAGCAAAGTTTGTAATATTATTGATATTAACTTGGGTTGATCACGAATGCTTTCAAACTCAAAGATGGTGATTGTTTTGTCAAACTTAGCTGCATTATCTCCTAGAAAATACTTACCAAATACTCCGCCTGGGGTATAAGAGAACAAGCTAGTAGCAAAATCATTTAAGACCTTGTCATCACTGTTCTTCAAAAATGTTGCAAATGACCCGAGATCCAAATTATAATCATGGGACAAAGCTGCATCCTTGATTGCCTCTTCTAATTTGGCAAGCTCATATTCGCCGCTAGCTCCGCTCATAATAGATAACAGCTCTTTTGCACAGACTACCAGCTGATTAAAATCGGTTTCACTCAAAAGAGGAGACAGACCAATAAATGGATTTATTGTGAATGTATTCTCTTCTCCGAATTCTATGATTTCTCCGCCAAGTAGCTTAGCAAGTGATGCATAAGATTTTCCTATATCCAAAATAAACATAGTCACATTTTGTGCCAACATCGCCTCCGATACTGCTTGCAAAAACACAGACTTACCAACACCAGATGGACCAACTACATTCGCATTAAAATTTCCCGAGCCCATTCTGAAAAAAGGATTCCAATTAAAAAGCTGCCCACGTCTTCCTATGAAAGGAACACCAGACATGTTAGCCCCGTACCATTCAGCATGAACGGGAAGCTTAGCTACAACCTCAGAAGAAAGAGACGTTTGAGTTAGTTTATATTTCTTTAACTCATCCCAATATGATGAGCCATGCATGGGTAGATTTCCTAGTATGGCTTCAAAATGGAAATAATTTAATGCCTCTATTTCCCAGCCATTACTAGTTAGCATATTCATGACATCCGATTCCGCCCTGTCTATCTCTTCCGCATCACCAGACAAGAAAAAAACCAAACTATCAGTAAGCGGCACTTCTCCCTTGGATGTTAATGCATGAATTATATCTCGCCACTGGCCTGCCTCCTCTATTAATGCTTTGTCATGTCTTGAATATGATCGCTCAGCTGAATCAATAACTCTCTTGCCTTGAGCGTGTAGGGCTTTATCAGTTTTAAAATCATTGGAAATCATATGAGATATACAGAATCTAGCTGGTATAGGAAAACCATCAGAACTACCTAGCATTTCTATATTTTGAGCCAGACTCCAAAAATCAGGAGTGTTTACAAACTTGTACGCTCTATGAGTTATGTTAGTCGTCTCATTAAAGAATCCTTTCTTTCTCGAGTGATAATAATTTCCAGATTGTAGTATTTGATCGTTTAATACATCGTACTTGGATAAAGGCTTATAATTTAAAGTCTTGCCTGGTGATAACTCAAAAAACTCACGTCCCATCTTAATCAAATCGCTACTTGAAGAATTTTTAACCTCTACTCCAAGACCAGAGAACTTATCTTTTATTTTATTTTTAAATTTCTGGATAACCTCAAGAGAAGCATCATTATATCCAGAGGTACTATAGTTCTTAACAACTGCGCTATAAGATACGAATATCTGAAATTCCCTCGGTAATTTCTTACCAGACGTATGAAAATTTTGCGCCTGCGTTCTCAAGTAATCAGACCTACTTTTTGTGATTCTCTTTAATATAGGATCTTCACTAACCCTGCCCTCTTCCCAAAAGTCTAAAAACCCATCTATATTTGATGAGGCCATTAAAAAGAATTGCAACACTCCGTCTTTAGGCAAATCCTTTGCAAAAAACATATTAAGCGCCCTCACTACTGAATCATTTACGCCTACTAATGGTGAGATTTCCATCATGAAGCCAGCTCTACCGCCGTTCAGATAAAACAACTCTCTTTTTTCGTCAAAATGCCTATATTGCAAAGAATCACGTACGGACTCGCCACCATACATAGCATTTTCGAAAAGCTTTTTTTTGTAATAAGACTTCAATGATAAATCGGTTTTTTCAAAACCAATTAAATCAGCTGCCTTATTTGCGAATGACTCATATATGTGTTTCATAATCTAAATTCCTGTCTTTCTTTTTATTTGCTTTTTTGTTTGTTTTTTTTGTTTTCCTGCTTTGTTTTAATCTTGCAAGATTTCTAATATTTACTTGAGTTTCAGATTCTGCTTCTGATTCTGATTCTCTTTCGTATGCTCGATTAGAAGTACAAGCTTCCATCTTCTATATCTGAACTATTAGATCCGTTATCACCTAGAGGCTCTTCGTGCAAAGAAGCTCTATTAACTGGTGCGCTTATCAATAGAACTCCCGACTTACACTTTCCGTTTTTGCCAGAGCATTTTGATCTACTTTTTTTGTCCATATAGGCCTCCTCTATTTTTCCGCTTTCAATCTGATTATCAATCTCACGCATCATCGTGCAACCAACCCCTCTAGCATCTCTGCACTTAAAATCCTTTGAATAAGTAGTGCATCCCGACACAATAAAAGATAAGAGTAGCAATGCTACTTTTGATGCTGCCTTTGGTGATAATCTGGCTAGGGTGGCTTTAGTGAAAAACCCATTATTTTTAATATTCATTTTCATTCTCTTGTTTTGTCTTGTTTTGTCTTAATTATTTCTAAGTTTTCTTAATCTAACTTCCTTTGATTCCTAACCTTGAATCTTAATCATTTAAGAATCAATTCTCACGATCTTCTTTGATTCTAGTCCTAGTATCAGTTGCTCCAATCTCAACAGATTTCGTAAACATCACATCAACCTTAGTACCGCCTGGGATTAATATAACTGGCGATATATTTTCAGCTAATTTGATATGATAATCAGCTAATTTCTCAGCAGCAGTTCCTGCTCCGCTTGCTAAGCTACCCATAGCCATATCTTTTGCGCTTTTCTTTTTTGTACTAACAATTCCAAGAGAACTTAAATCCATTGAGTCCTTTCCATTCGCACTAGATGCAAAACCACTAAGTACACCGCCAATAAATGCATTTTTTAAATGCTTGTCGGACATAGATACTACAGCGCCTCTTATACCGTTAGCTCCATCATCACCATAAATAACGCCAGCCACTTTTGTTGTAGTTATTAAACCAGATGCTCTATCTTCACAAACAAGCTCCTCTGCCCTAATAATTGCTCTTTCAGACGAAATATCTCCATAAGCAGATGCAAGCAGGCGACATGTTTTGATATCAACCGCAAAATCTTTGGGTAAATTTCCATGGTGAGTTAGTTTAATAATTACTGGAATTGGCTCAGATGCAGTAGATACGCTAGTTGAAACCACAACACCCCCTAGCAAATGACCAGAAACATAACTGGTTGCTGGTATATGATTGTATGAGGCTATAGGCTCGCCAACAGAAATATCATCACCGATTGAAGTGATCCCAAGCTCCAGTGCCTTAAGCGCAGTATCTCCGTCAGTTAAATTTCTTATTTTGCCATTCATATTCTCATTCTCTGCCTTTATCCTTTCAAGCTCACCAAGAGCATAAGATAGGCGGTACTTAATCTCGGAGAACTCTTTATCAGCCTCTGCTTTTTGATCTATGGTAGTTTTTTCCATAGTGTCTTTAAGCAAATTAATTTGATCCGCTCTTTCCTTAACTTCATCCTCTATTGAGTCCTCCAAGAAACTTTGCCATTTCTGTTCTTCCGCAGTAGCATCGCCTCCAAGCTCTATCGTTTTGGATTTCTTCATAAAATCATCAAACTTAGTTTCTTTGGTAGCGTCGGGCGCATTCTCATCCCACAAAAAAACAGCTACAGCAAGAGAAGCAACGATAATTGCCCCAAACGCTCCTCCAAAAATACCGACTTGCTTCTTCTTTTTAACGTCAGACGCTTTCTTTAATTCTGCACCCTCTTTTTCTTCAGAAAAATATCCACATATTTTGTGGACTCTTTTTTCTATCTCATACTTAAACTGATCTAGCTTAGATTCATGCTCGATTTCTTCTGCTCTTTCTTCTTCGTTTTCTTCTGCTCTTTCTTCTTCGTTTTGAGTATCCTGGTTAGCTTCTTTATTTAATTCCGCTTCTTTTTTAATGGATGAATCAACGTATTTCATTCGATCTTTTGGCGCTTCCTCAATTGAAGATTCAACTTGATCAGCGCCCGTCTCTATTGTGCTATTGATATTGCCATTGTTCTTGTTATTCTTATCTTGAATGTCGCTACTATTGATTTTCTCATCACTCTCTCTACTAACCTCCTTATCTACTTGGCTATTTAAATCCTGTAATTTTTGTTCTTCCGCTTTTTTATCTATATTTTTGGTCATTATGATTTACCTCCTTGCTTCTGAATTATGAAAATAATTGAACTAGAATTGGCAGGTATTATTTGACTTGAAGCATATGAAGCAACTACATTATCAAACCTCCTTGCAAAGGATTTAATGTCAAGATATTGATTGCTCTTTGTCTCATTCTTGAACAAAAACACACCCCCCACTAAATCCTGCCATTTGTATATTTTCTTCATATTAATAGCAAAAGCAGCTAAGGTGTCGCTCGCTCCAACTGGCTTGTAATTTGAATTAACATCTATAACGTAGAATTTATCATCCCTGCCTAATTTCATAGCTTTGAGCATTTGCCTAGTATCTTCTCTCTCGAAATAATCTAGCACTCTCTTTTCGCTATTATTACTAGCGCTCTTAACCGCTGTTTGGCTCTTGCCAGAAGACAAAACCCTTTTGTTAAATTTTCTACTTCCATCAATCGAAATAGATTGACCAGAGATATTCTCTACCTTTAACTCTAGATCATAAACAACACCTATATTATTCTTGATGCTAAGCTCAATCATGCTGCCGACATCAGTAAGCGGCATAAAATATATATTCGCTCCGTCTTGATCCGATTTCATACGATAACGACTATCATCACCAGTCATTTGCACGATCTTATATGGAGGATTAGAAATTCTGTTTAATCCACTTTTTGAGATATCTAACTTTAGCTTCTGATCAGCTACTGGATATACCAACTTAGCCAGCGTTAGAGGCGAATACACTAATGCCAAAACACATATAATGACACTTGGTATTTTTAAAATATTTAGTTCTTTTTTCATGATCTTCATCCGTTCTATTTATGAATTATTTCAGTATTATGTTTTCTTCTTTTTTTGTTTTTTGTTTCCTTGTTTCTGCTTTATTATTTTTTCTATTCGTCTTCCTTATCTTCTTTAATCTGCACGAAACCCTTTAAGTACAAATGATGCGCTGAATAATCAAAACTAATCTTGTATTTAACCGACTTCTCCTCTATTCCTCTTTTTCCAAAATTACTAACCAACATCCCCTCAACCACAACTTCTAATAGCTCCGCATTAACATGCATTTTCTTTGGAGCAAAAAATGTAGACATCTTAAACTTCTTATAGCTAGTCTCGGTTTTGGCAAAATATTTCTTTAACGATTTAAGTGACTCTATAGATCTCTTTGATACATGCTTTAATACCAATTCTTTTTTTGATTCGATTGTATTTGGTGTTAGGTCGAGCAAAGCACTCGTATATAACAAAGCCGACTCCTCCAAATAACTACGTGATACGCCATGATCATCAACAGACATTTCTCTTGTGATACCAGGTATCATGATAATCTTCTGATTAGTCGCTGATATCTTCAAAGCCAGAAGAAAGTTTGCTATTAAACAAATACCCAAACAAGCAGCAAAGAAATTTCGCTGTCTTGCATTAGATACGTTGCTTATTATTTTATTAATTTCTTCCATTATATTTCGCCTAAATTGTTAGTTATTATTAGTTGTTACTGATTGTTCTTAGTTATTTAAATTATTTAATTCCTACCACCCTCATCCTTAAAAAAGCTACTTTAAAAAAAGAACTTCATATCGGACGAGGGGAGCTTAATTGCTTTGTTTTTTTTCTTTTTCTTTCCTCCAGGTAAATGCCATCTTAAAAACCTCTGAAAACCTCCGCCATGCATATTCTTAGCTAAAAAGTCCCCAATAAAATAGCCAGGTATAGCTCCCCCAATAGAAGCCATAACACTGAAAAACATCATAGCAACAACAGCTCCTATGCCAGCGCAAATAACAGCTAGCTTTGACATGCCATATAGCTTAACGATAGACCGCAGAGGCCTCCAAAATCTTGATTCCATACACGCCTCAACGATAATAAATTATTGAACTTAAATAAATCATGAGCCTATACCAGCATTGTTGTTCCAACCTTAATAGCACCAGCAGTCACAACGCTACCTATACCAAAAGCCATAGACTTTTGATAAAAATCTTGACCCCTCGCCAAATAAGTAGAAAACGCACCAGCAGCTAAGGCTATCTTTCCTACGTGATCTTTAACCATCGTATATACTGGAGTTATAAGATTCGTTGTGATCTTGCCAGTCTGAAACCAATCAGCCATAGCCAGCTCAGCAAAACCAAACGTAATAACACCCGTTAGAACCGCTGCTTTTGCAGCGTTTGTTAAGGTTAGATATCCAGCCGCACCCTTTCCTTGCTGCCTAACCTTAGTTTTAAGTTCATTCTTAAAGTTCTTGTCGTTTAAATTTTTATTCATAATTCTTCTTTTATTTATTGTTAAATTGATTGCTTGTTTAATTGATTAATGTATTCATTGAATTGATTCCTCTGTTGTATTTGTTGTATTTGCTGGAGTAGGTTTCTTTGAAAGTCTTTTCTTAAATTCCAAATAAACTTTTAAATCTTCGTGACCCTCATTTAAAAACCCTTTATCAGAGTCTTGGCTTGGATTTAAGGCTTCCTGTAAATTAGACTCTAAGATGTCCTGAACTTGTTTAAAACCATGACTGGAAGTTGTGACGTTTGGAGATGGTTGCGCTGCTATTATAGAAGTATTCTTTTTGCTGAAATTTGCAAAATCTGTAAGAAATGCAAAACCTAAGTTTGTCGTGTCTACATTGTTATTGTCATAAGCGAAAAGCTTTGTGTTTCTTGTTTTAATGTGCGCCGAGCATGGTGTAGAAGCAGAGGGTTAAAGTCCCTTATGAGCTGAATTGAAGCGGTTCATTAGCTGACGCAAGGCTAGTTTCGTGAGAAACTAGCTGAAGGAAGCGGAAGGCAAACTAAGGCCAAGACG
>JAWUXW010000183.1:0-7499 GCA_034111125.1 Paraglaciecola sp. | reverse complement strand
TGAACATGCTCAGAGCCGAGTCAACGAAAGCCAGTATACCAACCAAACGAAAACGGGCCTGCATGAAAACCCAGTTTCTTGAACAAGTGCTACAGGCCGGATTAAGTCAGCTGAACAAAAAGTGAGCTATCATGCGGTCGCCCTGGCCCAAAAGGTCTTAATTTCCCTTTTAATACCTCATGCAATCATTAATTAATACAAGATGTCGTTTTAATGTCGTTTTCAATTAGGTGCAATTAAGTGTATTATTTTCGACTATTTTGTGATGTCGACTATAAGTCATTTATTTTTATCACATCTGTATATTAATTCGCCAATTTACGCAGTCAGTAAAGGAATAACATAAAATGTTCAAAAAACGCACCAAACTCGCAGAGTTGATAAAAAATGCTTTTAAGGTCGAAGCTCTAGAGCCTAGAATCTTACTTTCAGCAGATCCGGTGTTTGGTGCTATGCAGGTCGCAGGTACTCGCGTATTTGAGCCGAGTGGCTCTCTTGATGATTTTTCAGAGCAATATACTTTATCTAACTTTGAAAAGTTGAATGATGTTTCGCAGCAGACTTCTGCGTTTAAGAGACCTGCGGTCGATACTGATTTCAATGTCAATGACACGGCCTTTGATGTGGCAAATATCACGTCTGATCTTTATGTTTCAGGAAGTGACTTTATTATTGGCTCAACAGATACGCTTGGCGGAAGCGGCTCTGTTAATATGAATGTGACGAATGACGGTAAACTAAGCCCTGGTTACTCTCCGGGTATTCAAAGCTTTGACAACTTAACGAATACAGACGATTCTGAAATTACTATTGAACTAGCTGGTTTGGCGGCAGGCAGTCAATATGATCAAATTAATATTGCGAATAATCTTGTTTTTGATGGCGCACTGAGTATTGAGTTATTAAATGGCTTCGTTCCAGAAGTCGGTGACGAATTTAGTATTATGACTTATGGCTCTTCTGCCGGTAGCTTTGATAGTATTGATGGTTTGGCGATAGACGGTACAGATTTATATTTCGATATTGAAATAACCGAATCTGAACTGAAATTGATCACAAAATCTATCGATAACACCTCAACATTTTTAAGCAAAATCCTTGGTACTGAGCAGCAAAATACCTATGGCGAATTGCTGAACATAGATTATTTTAGTAGCAACTCTTCTTATGACTTCCTCGGTAAAATCGCCTTCTCAGGCTTCGAAATAGACGGCAATATCTCCGTCAGCTACGATGTAAATTACTCTCTTCCAGACCCCCTCGGCATACAAACAGATTTATCTCTTTGGAGCTTGAACATAACTGATGCCAATGCCACTTTTGAAATCGATGATGTTTTCACTTTAGCTTTAAGTGATTTTGACCTTGGCCTAAGTTATTTAGTGACGGATGACTTGAATGATGATCGTGCTTGGGTTTTTGCAAAAGGTTTGGCGGCATCGGCTAGTAGTGGGTTATTAGATAGCATTAGTTTTCAAGCGACAGATTTAAGTGTTGATTTTTCTCAAGCGATCCATGATGAGAGCGCCGATGTATTGAATTTGAGCGTTAACCCAATCACAGTGGGGGACTTTACTTTCAATAACGCCGAAGCTGACAGTCATTTAGAATTGTCTGGTCACGGGGCTTTGGCCATTGCAGGTCAAACATTATCAAGCGACATAAGTATGACTCTTAACCCGTCTGTTATGGATGAGGTTAGAGTTGAGATTGAAAACGGTGAACTGGATTTAGCTGCCGGTACCGGAAGTACAGGGCTAATGCTGAGTGTTGAAGATATTAATGGTGCTTTACTCATTGATAGAAGAGGTGTTGCGGGTGTCTTACAGGCAAACGAATTATTGCTTGCGCAACTTGATGGCACGGCATTACCTGGTTTAGATATCAATGAAATTCGTGGTATCAGTGTAGGTTTTAATACAACAGGTGAAGCGGTTACTGAAACATTGGGTAATACTTACTTTGATTACTCGGATAGTAAATTTCATGATTTCTTTGCGGTAAACGCAAATATAGACTTAGGATTATCGCTTGGTGCTGTCGCTTACAATTTATCCGGCCAATTTGGTTTTACAAAAACAACGATGGATATCGTCACTGACGAGCCTGCTCAAGATGTAATTTTAATGTCTCTGGTAAATGGTGAAACATCATTAGTTGTTGGTAGTGAACCTGGCGGTGCAATGGTTAAATTGTCAGGTTTGCAAGGTGCAGGTTTGATTACCAATATTGATAATCAATTTGGTGCTGTTGGTATGATGGAAATTGGTGCCGTCGCCTTAACTGAAGCCGATGGTGTAACCCCTTTAATTGCTGATTTAAGCATGCTGCCGTTGAACTTACCGTTCAATTTTAATTTGTTTGATTTAGATCCAAGTTTAGATTTGTCATTGAATCTTCCTGAAATTGATCTAACCTTCGCCTCTTTTCCCTATATCGATTTAAGCTTGCCAGGACTGCCTAGTTTAAATTTACCTGATTTAGATTTGGCTGGTTTGTTACCAAATTTAGACTTATCGAATTTATCACTTCCTGAACTGGGATTTGCACTGCCATCATTGGGGCTGCCAGATATCGATATCAGTTTTCCTGATGTGGATTTGGGATGGCCATATTTGAGTTTGGCTGATTTAACGCTTGCTTATCCTGATCTCAATTTAGATTTTCCTAATCTGTCTTTCCCGCAACTGATGTTTGCGTTACCTCGCTTACAATTACCGGCGTTGAAGTTTGATTTTGATATTGACGGTTTAGATGCAAATTGGGCTGACATGAACTGGCTTGATTTAAGCGCTCATTTGGAAACATTAAAGTTACCATGGCCAGATGTCGCTTGGGCTGATTTTGACTTTGATGCTATTCGCGCAGCACTACCTGATTTTTCTTTACCAGATTTGGATTTTTCATGGAGCGAAATGAAGCTTCCGGATTTGTTACTTTCCATTAAAATGCTTGAATTACCGGGTCTGTCTATTAGCTTTCCTGATATATCTTTGTCTTGGCCTAGCTTTACTAGCGCGTTTCCATCTTGGCCAAATGTTGGCTTACCTGATATGGGCCTAGGCGACTTTATTTTTGCATTAGACGGGCTAAATTTACCGGGTCTTGATGTTAGCTTTCCAGATTTAACGTTACCTTGGCCAAATATTTCATTACCTAAATTCAGTGGTACATTTCCTGATCTCAATATTGATTGGCCAAATTTGACTCTGCCCGAATTGATGTTTGCATTACCTCGCATTGATTTAACGGGCTTGGACTTTAATTTTGATTTACCCGGATTAGATGCCAATTGGCCAAACATGAGTTGGCCAGATTTACAGGTGCATTTAGCCAGTTTGAGTCTTGATTGGCCAAATGTGACTTTGTCTGAGTGGGGGGTAGAGTTCCCTGAATTAAATATAGATTGGCCAAATGTAGATTTGTCCGATTTGATCTTTGCATTACCAAAATTAGATTTAACCGGTTTTAGTCTTGATTTTGATTTACCTGCTCTAGGCTTAGATTGGCCAAATATTACCTTACCAAATCTAAGTGCAGCTTTTCCAGATTTAGCTATCGATTGGGAGAATTTGAGTTTTCCAGAGTTTATTCTAGCGCTACCTAAATTGAATTTACCTAATTTAGAATTGAGCTTCTTCGATATCAATTTACCTGATTTCGCGTTTCCTGAAATTTCTGTTGCCGGAATAGATCTAGATTTTGATTTGTCAAAATTGGGCTTTTCTATCTACGGCGAAGTGGATTTTCAGTTAGCGGATGTATTTGAATTTAGTGGTAATTTAGGTTTCTCTAAACTGAATGATGAAATCATCATTCTGGGAGATCAAGTATTGGCTTTGTTTGGAATAGGAGATTTCCAAGCAGGTGTGACTAATGGTGATTTAGCGGTATTAATCAAGTCAGATTCAACCCTTGCTTTGGATGTTTCAGGTGATTTGGTTTTAGAAGGTGCTGGGTTTATTACGGACACGATTTCGGCTGATTCTGTCCGATTACAATACAATACAAGTTTGATTGATTACAGTGGTAGTAATAATCGCACCTTAACCGTCGGTGATATTAGTCAGAGTTTAACCATGGCCGCTGGCGCTGTGGGATCGCCAATGATGGCTTTGAATGTTTATGGCTTTCAAGGGCAAATCGAAGGAGCGGTTGGCTTAGCCGGTGATTTTAGTTTTACTCGATTAACTCAACCTAGCGGCACTCGAGTCATGATGATGACGGGTCAGAATGTGATGGCTTATCTGGGCACTGAAGATTTAAACGCCCGATTGAGTAATGCTGATTTGGCGATGGCTATTTTTGAAGTTGACGCCAATACAACGACTTATGCATTGTATGCATTGGGCGATGCGGCTTTAGTGGGTGTAACCGATGTTACATTGAGCGGTACATTCCAGTTTCTTTATAATCGTACAGGTATGCAGATCATTGATTTTGGTGGTGACTTTGGCTCTATCGATTACGGTACTGCCGTTGATTTTACTGCGATTCGCGCCGCTAATTTAGATGTAAATGTTGCTGGTTTCTTTGTGGTTAATGGTGCTTTTGCTATCGAGAAAACCACAACGACAGTAACACTGTCAGATAGCCGTGAAGTTGAAGTGGATATGTTGACTTTAGGAACATCTCAAGTTAATGCATTTGCGGGAGTAAACGCAGGCAGTGATGATGCGCTTGGATTTGACTTGACGGGTGCTGATATGGCACTTGCATTGATGACAGATGCAAATAATTCACAACAGAAATGGATGACCTTACAATCAACGGTTGCTTCTGCAGCTTTTGTTGGTGTCGATGGCTTAACCGTTTCAGCTCAAAACTTAAATGTAGCCATTAATCGCAATTTGAGCGCTTCAGGTGACCCAGTCTCTCAACCAGACTTGATGCTTGATACCATTTTAGCATTGAAAACAGATGTAACTGAAGGTGAATTAGTATTCAGTTACATGGGGCAGCAAGCATTGGTTGCGGTCGCTCTAACACGCAGTAATGCGAATGTACGTAGTGACATACAAAGTAAATTAGAAACGATATTATCTGATGCAGGCGTTGCCAATGCTGATGGAAATGTAGCCGTTAGTGGTTCACTGGTAACCGGTTTTACTTTCACCTTTAGTGGTGATTTATCAGGACAAGATTTTTCTGCCATTAGCGTAAGTGTTCGCACGCCAAACGTTACAACGCAATTAGTCGAAGTGACTAAAGGTGAAGCCGCTTATGATAATGTGAGTTTGGGTGTTATTTCTCAAAATGCTAAATATCATTTAAATACAGCCGTTACAGAGGGGGCGTTAACAGTCAGCTTTGGTCAACAAAGTGTTGAAATTAATATCACGTCTGTAATGACTGATGTTCAATTGAAGTCTGCCATTTTGTCTGCATATGAAGGTTTTACAGATATTGGAACAGGTAATGTCAGCGTAAACGGTGATCGTAATGCTGGTTATGATATTGAGTTTGTGGGTACGCTTGCAGGCAAGGACGTAAGCAATTTATCTGTTTCGTTAACTCTGCCTAGCCCAACGGTAAGTACTGTTACGCTTGAAGATGGTGAAGAAAAAGTCGTTGCTTATACTACAACGGGAGTTAATGTTAGCGAAAAACAACGTGTTAATTTCTCTAATGCGACTAAATCGTTTACAAATTACAAATTAACCATTGATGGCATTACCACCGAAAAAGTTGATTTTTCGGCAAATAGCCCTACCCAAAATGTCACCACATTACAAAAAGCGTTGAATACGGCGTTAGGCAAGAACAAAGTCAAAGTGAGCTTTGATCAAACGTCAACATCCGCCAGTCCAAGTTATTTTATTCGATTTATTGGGGCGATGGCGTATCAGGATATCCCTGAAATTGAGGTGGACTCTTCTGATGGTGTGACTGTTAGCGTTAACACTATTCAAGAAGGCTCGACAATCAGTAAAACTGCAATTAATGAGTCTGTAGCGGAAGTCCAAGAGATTCGTATAGATACCAGCACGATTGCTGAGTTGAATTTAGTATTTGATATTGATGGAAAGTCTTACACAACGGAAAAACTTGAATTTGGTGCAACTGCTTCTGAAATTGAATCAGCCTTGTTGACTGCTGTCACAGCAGATTTCTCAGCAGCAACATTTGATGTAACCGTCTCTAGTGGTAAGTGGAATATTTCTTTCGCGGGCGCGCTAATAGGTAAAAACATTAGTGGTATTAACGCCGATATTACCACTCTCACGGGTGAAGTCAGCCTAGAACGTTTGCAAAAAGGTTTGGTGCGTGATGTTGCTACCACAATAACGAGTGAAGCGCTTAGTGAAACTCAACAATTATCAGTGCAAACTCAAGCGGAGGGTAGTTACACCTTAAGCCTTGATTATTCTGGTCAAACTTATACCACTGACGCCATTGATTTATCGGCGGATTCACGTGAAATTAAAGAAGCACTATTAACGTCGTTGGCCTCTATTGATAATGCCGATGTTCAAGTGACAGGTAAAGAAGATGGCGTTTGGAATATCACTTTCAAAGGTAGCCTGTCTGGTCTTGATTTATCTATGTTGTCTGTTGCCGTTATAGTACCAGAGGCAAACACAGAGTTACGAATTGAGCAAGTCGGAGCAGTTGTTCAACAGGTTGATTTAATCGCAGATGTAAACCCTAATTTAGTGGTTGATTTTGCAGTGACAGAGTTGAATGTTGCTTCTGGAATTGACACTGAATTTACGTTAGATCTTGACGGCTCTGAAGGTGCTTTGACGCGTATTAGCGCTCAAATGGAACTGGATGTTTTTGGTTTCTTACAAGTTGATGGCGCGTTCTATCTCGATAAATCAATCGCTCAGGTTAAAGATGCTGAAGGAAATGATATTGCGGTTGATCAGCTAATTGTTGCTGGGGGTGGTGTCAGTGCCTTTGCGGGTGTTAAAGGCGGTACGGATGATCAGATTGGCTTACAATTACAAGAAACAGATTTTGTCTTAGGTCTATTTTCTGAACGTACAGATAACGATTCAGATGATAAACGTGTTTGGAGTGCATTACAGGCTAATGCAAACTCATTGAGTTTAGATGGCGTAGACGGCCTTACATTAGCGGGCAGTAACTTACAGGTGCTTGTTAACCAAGCCAGTGATCTTGATGGCAGTGTCTTAGACTTTTCTGATGATAATGCGTTAACGGCTGAAATTGTTTCAGGTGTTGAGTTTAGTTTAGACATAGATGGTCAATTAGGTGAAATTACGCGTGCGGCAGGTGCGGTAGATTTAGATATGTTTGGTTTTATGCAAGTCTCTGGGCAGATTGCATTTGAAAAATCGTCACAAACGGTGCAATTATCTGATGGTAGCCAAATTACCGCGGATATGTTGTCTGTCGGCGGTAATGCATTAAGTGGGTTTGTAGGTAACAACGGTGGAACGGCTAATCAAGTTGGCCTGGTAGTAGATGATCTGCAGTTTGCATTGGCATTATTAAGTGAAAAAGCCTCTTCCGGCGAAGATACGCGCTCT
>JAWUXW010000182.1:0-7060 GCA_034111125.1 Paraglaciecola sp. | reverse complement strand
TTCGACGAACTCGTTCTGAATCGTCTGGAATTTGAACGCTACTCCTTTTTACTTTCAGAAAGTGATTTCAGCAGCTTTGGCAGCCTTGCCAAAAAACTGAAAGGTTCAAACGGGAGCGATCTTAATTCCACCCTGTCCGTTTTTCTGAAGGAACAATTGGATGCCGAAACCCGAAAGCTTTTAGATGAGTATGATGACACAAATAACGAAGCGCCTTCACAGGAACTCAAAGATGCTTTGCTGTTAGGACTAACCCGGATTCTTAAAGGAGGCGTCCTCATCTACGAAGAGGATCGCTTTGAGGAGATAACCTTAAGCCCGCAAACGAAAACACTTAAAAATAAAAAAAGTCCTACAAAAACAGAAATCATTGAACTGAACGAACTGCTTTTGCAGGATGCATACACGGAAATAATATCGACCGTACCATCGGTCCGCGGCTATGCCAAATGCGCTTTAACCGTCAGTGGCACGCCGGTTGCGCTGCAAATCCCCTTTGGTGGCGCTGGTGAATATCAGTTATTTTTGGGAGGCAGGATAACGGATAATAATAGCGTCTATCCAAGCACAAGTGATCCAGACAATGACTCAATCGAGCCGGGATATGATATTGAGGGAACTCTTGAATTGTTGGGAGCGGGCGATTCTTATGATATAAAAGTTTCCTCGTTGTTTTCAGTGAGTGATTTTAAAGACTTCAGCGGATTTGCTCATCAGCTGATGAAAGAATCAGCTGATGATCCGATATCTCAATTTCTAAAAAATCAATTAGATCGAAAAACAATAAAACTTTTGAGTGATTATAACAGTGGCAGTTCTACTGCTCCTTCTGAAGAACTCAAAGGTGCTTTAATCAGGGAACTTAACGAAGTTCTCAAGGGAAAAGTCTCTATTTATGATGAATCCCGCTTTAGCGGTGTAACTTTGCGTGAAGAGACAGAAGAGTTGAGAACGCAAGATCTACCGGAAGAGGATATCATTCGTATTAATCGATACCTTTTAGAGGATGCCTATCCACTGGAAATAGAAAAAACAGAAGAAACTGCCATCACAGTAGGTGCGAAAAGTTTTAAAGGCCAGTTACTCAACAAGGCAGGGGTATCTCTGGGAGACTTTATTGGATCCGGTTTCAATTTGTTTAAAATAGATACGCCTGAATTGCCTGATCTACTCAAAAATCTCGTAATCCACACTCTGAATTTCGATTATATAAAAGGTGCAGCCAGTGAAAGCATTCGCTCCGCTATGCGGTTTGCCGTTGATATTAAAAGCGCGCAGGACGAATTCGAAGCTCAGGAGCAAGAATCGGGTGTATTTAGTTTAAGCAGTATCCATGCAAATTTGGACATTCAACGCATGACTCCAGCTACGGGTTCCAGCACAACCAACGTCTCCGGAAGTATAAACGCTGATCTTGCGCTGGCAGGAGTACAAGCCACAGTGAGCGGCACACTGGTCGATAATGCGCTGAGCCTAAGTGCTACCATCCCTGAACTGCACGTGCAGGCCTTTTGCAAAAACTTGCTAGGAATAGATCTGCCACCGGAAATACCCGAAATCCTGTTCACAAATCTTGCCTTTAGTGCAGAGAACATAAATCGCCCTGACCAAAGAAGCTTCTCCTTAAGCGGCGAAGTGGAATTGACTGGAGGATCGCAGCTAAATGCCGGAGCAGCCAGTCTGTCAATTACCAAAGCCGTGCTTGATATAAGCAATGACAGTACCGGAACCAATTTTTCTGTGCAGGTAATCGGTAGCGGACAGATCAACGATGACATTCGATTCGACAGTTTTGACCTTACCTTCGGCTACGATGGCTCCACCGGCGGCTGGCAGGCCGAGGGCACTGTAGTGTGCAAATTCTTTGACGAGCAATTAACGCTGGCAGCAAGTTACGTCGACCAGAACCTGAAATTGTCGTCTGAGGCACTTGAACCTATTATCTTGTTGAATATCCCCCACATAGGCTCGGTCGCTGCGAGTCAGATGAAATTTACCCTCAATCGTGAACTTGAAGAAGACGGCACCACTTCAACCGGCTTCGAATTCTCCTCGACCGGGAGTTTAAGTTTAAACATCTCTGATAATGTTTCGAACCTGGAAGGTGAGCTCACTTTCCGGCACGACAGTACAGAAACTGAGTTTAATTTCACCTCGCAGCCTGAAGCAGGCGGTAAAATCACAATTCCCGTTCCTCTGTCTGAGGATCAAGAGCTGAAAGTCTTTATCGACTTCAAGTCGCTGACGATTTGCCGGAAAACTGTCGGTGAAAGTTCTCAATGGGGCTTCACCGCCGGTGTCGGACTCTCCTGCCCAGATTTATACAGCATACTTCCCGAAAATATTCGAGATGCACTTCCGAAAACGTTTGAAGTAGAATTGTCCGCTTTTGATAGCTCCATTAAGGTCACCGCCGCCCATACGATATTTGATGGCCCGGTCGATATTCCAGACATCCCGCTGGGAGAGGCCGGCACCCTTTCCATTGGGCAGCTGCCACGACTTAGCCTGACCGATCTGTCCGGCTCCATTGGCAAGGATTTTGCGTTATCCATGAAGTTGGGTATCGGACTTCCGGAAAGCCTAAACGAGATTCTGCCGGACAATCTGAAAGATGAGGTCTTCAAAATCTTCGACTCGGAAGACCCGGAAAATACGACAACAAAGTTTGAGCTGGAAATCAGTTTAGTTGACGGCGTAAGATTTAAGCTTCTCTCCTCTCCGTTCTCCTTTACTCCGGAATTTTATGAACTCGAAGACAAGGTATGGTTTGACTTTGACTTTAAAGAATACGGCGTACTGGCCTTCCAGGTGCCCGAGTTCTCGCTCGACATTGAGTCGCGCAGCCTGGAATTCAGTGGTGGCGTCAAGATAAAACAGGAACTGAAACTGCCTCTGAGTCCGATCAAAAAAATGCTGGAAGGCATGAAAATGGCCGCTCTGGCCAACGCTTTACCGGCCGGTATCCCCATAAAGAGCTTCAATCTGCTGGATAACGGCGATCTGGATATCGATGCATTTGCGGATGTTTATGAAGGCATTTTTAACCAAGCCATGCCCAATGAACTCAAGAACGTGCTTGAAGGAGTCGCGGAGGGGGTCGATCGTCTGCCGGATGATTTCGCCAAATACCTTGGCATCTCCATCCCTGACAGCTTCAGCTTCGATATATCCGTCAATCCGGCAAGTATGGCGGTCAGTGTGAAGCTGAGCGTAGGCGAGAACAGTGATCCGATCCGCATGCTTCTCCCGCAGCTCGTACCGCTGCCGCAGCTCATTGGTATCGAGTTCTACAGCCTTACTTTTGGCACACTTTACGGTACTTCGCTCTACCAGTTGGCGGTCAATGCCCGCATCGATCAGTTCTTCCTCGGTACTCTGGGTGCGGCAATCGCCCTGGGCAAAAAGGGTGACGACCACGACCTGCCACTACCCTCATCCAATGATCTGCACCGGCGTTACATCATCGACAACCTGTTTGCCCTTATTGTCGTCGTGCCCACTCCCGTCGGCCCAGTCCCGATTCCTATCCCGCTGTTCTACAATGAACTGGGAGTGGAATACTGCGGCCTGGAAGGCGTTCAGGCTCAGGCACACATACGTTTCCCAATGCCCGAACTGGAAATTGGGAAACTGTTTGAAACTCTATCGGGCCTGTACAGTTTCGTCACGGATTCCGGAACTCGTATAGAACCGGATACTCTGATAAACCCTGATGTGCTTGAAGACCCGAGTTCCTTTGTCGATGCAGATGCGCTTAGTGACTCCAGTGAACTTGTGGGAACAGATGTTTTTAATAATTTTCTGGACGCTTTGGGCTTGAAGTTCACGCTAGGTCCTACCTATTTCCAGTTACCTGAATATTTGGGGAGCGGCTACCTCGGCTTGAAAGAAGAGGAAAGCAATTTGTCAGATGCTTTTGAAAGCATTGTTGGGTTGATGAATGCGCTAAAATCCAAATCACTGCAGGAAATCATCCAACTCGTTCCCTTCGAAGCGCGGATGAACTTCAAAGAATTGCGGTTTTTTGACATTACCATTCCTGCAAACTGGCTGCTCGCCACCTTGCAGGAATTTAATCAAAACCGCGACGAACTATCGACACGGATTGCGGCGAATGCCGAGGAATTGGCTGCCCTGCTGCCGGCGCCTGTGGAGGGAGAAGCCCCTCAGGAAGGGCTCGTTGCCTTTATTCAGGGCGGGTTCGACATCAAGCAGGTGGCCCGGATTGAGAGCACCCTTGTCCTGGCAATGGTCAAGGGCGAAAGCTTTGCCACCGGCTTCCGCTTCAAAGGCGTATTGGGCGATCTTTTTTCCCTCGATGTACAAGGTGCTATACAGGTCCGGTCCGAGCAATCGCCCGCATTTGCCCTAGGAGGCACGGCGAAAATGACCTTCCTTGGCAAGGAAGTGCTCAGTGGCACGGTAGCCGTCAGTAGTGAAAGCGGGCTGCGCATTACGGGCATCATGGACCTATTCCCCGATGACAGCTCCCTGAAAATAACAGGAGACGTGGACGGTTGGGTTACCAACGATGACTTTTCGTTTACCGGAAACGTGTCTGTACAAATATTTAAGGACATCACCCTTAGCGGGCTCCTCAAAATCAACAGCGAGCAAATTACCATCAAGGGTGAATTCCTGGGGCAGACAATTAAACTGGCTTTAGAGCGCAAAGGAAATGCCTTGCGGTTCTTTGCCCTCATGAACCCCATTGAGCTTGGCGGAAACCTGTTTTCCTTCACCGGTAAAAGCCCGGAGGGTGGGCCGATTTTTTACCTGGAACTGGGTAGCAGAACTTACCAGGCGCCAACCCTCGAAGTTGCCCCGGTCGTTGATATGAAACCTGCGCCGGATATCTATAGGGTAGAACCATCAGAAGGCGGCTCGGGCGGGCTGGTCGCTGCAGAAGATAACAACTGGATGCCCCTGGATCCAGCCCCAGCGAAGGCCTCAGCCACCCTATTGGAACCGGATGCACACAACCCATTGATCTGGATCAACCACTATGAAGACTGGACACCGTCCGGGGACGCCCTGCGGCTATACCTCTCCGCCGAGCTGTTGCTGCTGGGCATGCATTACAGCACGGAAGTATTGATTACGGACGAAGGCTTTTTCTTCGAGGCCACCGGCAAATTGTGGGGTGTATTCGAAGCCAGCCTTCAAATACAGGTCGCTGACCTGGGCAGCGCTGCGGCGTCCTTTAGCTTTGCAGGCTCGGTGGAAGTATTCGGTAGCACATTTGAAGCTTCCGGGACCATGACAATGGGCGTTCAGGGCCCGAAGGGCAGTTTGACACTAACTAGTCAGACCGCACAGCAGAGTACATTGGGTGGCTTTATGCTCGATATTCCAAATGTAGGTTCCGAATTAAGGATTGATTTTGACGGGCTGGAATTCGATATTTACCTGAACGCCAGGCTGTCCATTCCTAGTGGCAGTTTAAATTCCAGTCTCCATGGAAGTCTCACCGTCGGTGCGCCTAACCCAGTGGTGGTTATCGAAATGGCCTATCGCATTTCCTTTCAACCCGACGAAGGCCTGGTGCGGGTGGATGCGATTCTCACCGATAACAGTTACGTGCTGTCAAAAGACGTCAAATTGACGGGCGGCTTTGCCTTCTATAGCTGGTTTAAGGGATCTAATGCGGGCGATTTCGTCGTCTCCTTGGGCGGTTACCATCCCAAGTTCAATAAGCCTGCCCACTATCCCTCCGTCCCCCGGCTGGGCCTTAACTGGCAGGTCAATAGTAATTTATCGTTTAAGGGGCAAATGTATTGCGCGCTCACGCCAATCGCGGTGATGGCTGGCGGTAAAATCGAAGCGGTTTACAACAGTGGCCCATTAAACGCTTGGTTTAAGAGCGCAATGGATTTTATTATGTACTGGCAACCGTTTTATTACAATGCCAGCTTTCCCATTTCCATCGGGGCCCAAGTGAAACTGGATGTGGGTTTTTTGGGATCCATCACCTTTCGCACAGAAATGGGCACCACCGTCAGTATCTGGGGGCCGGAGTTTAGCGGCAAAGCCAAGGTCAACTGGTCGGTATTTAAGTTTACCATCCGTTTTGGTGACACCACATATCCCGCGCCAAAACCTATCACATGGGATGCGTTTAAAACCCAATACATTCCACAAAAGGACAGTGACTTTACCACCATCAACATCACCCGAGGCCAGCGCAGTACGATAAACGACTGGCATATCGTCGACCCTGACGAATTTGAGCTGAGTATCGATAGTCAACTACCCCTGAATGAAGTTCTCTTAAACGACGACACAGTGCATACGGGTAAGGACTTTCACCTTGCCCCCATGGGCGGAGAGGGTGTAAATGGAGCAACAGTGGACAATTGGTTCATCAGTATCACCAGTGTGGGTGTCGAATCTGTCACATTTCGTAGTCAGCCACTGTCTAAAAACTACCCTAAAGCCATTTGGGGGTCAGCGTTTAAACCCAGTATTAAACAGAAGGGGACGACCTTGCCGTTACTGTCTGGGGTCAGCCTTATTGGTGAAAAACAGCGCTCCCCTGGGTTTACTGAAGCCATTGACGCCAGTGAGTTTAAATACCAAGACATCGTGGAGCGAGACCCCTTCTGGCAATGGGGCAGTGCCTTGAGTGGAGCCATCGAGACCGATGCCAAGGTCAATAGCAAACAGATCCGCCAGACTCTGTTAAGTGAGAATGTCAGCAAACGTCGGCAATCAATCAGTGACTTTTTTGACAACGATACCCCGATTAATGTCGAGGGCCTGAAAAACAACCTGGATGCCGCCTTTATTGGCGTCCCACAAACTTTTGCCAACTAACCCTATTTTAGCGCCGAGGCACACAATGTGAGTAAGAACCTTGAGGACCAATTAACCTTCGTGGATTACAAAAAACCCCGGCTCGAAGCCGGTGATTATACCTTTGATGTGAAGCAGCATTATGGCAAACCTGGGGCTGCCGACACGACCACCATTGATGCCGGAAATATCAAGGTGCGCGTGGCAGGGGAACGCATTGGTATTAGCCCGGAAACCGTGTTTGCCCAATACACACTACCCG
>JAWUXW010000181.1:0-14680 GCA_034111125.1 Paraglaciecola sp. | reverse complement strand
CATCTGGTCGAGGGCGAGGTATGCAAGTTGGTACTTATATTTCTACATTGTTCGACTCTGAACTATCTGGTAATGTTATCGACTTGTGTCCAGTTGGTGCTTTAACTTCAAAACCTTATGCTTTCGCTGTTCGACCATGAGAATTAAAAAGTGTCCACTCTGTGGACATTTCAGACGCTTTAGGCTCTAATATTCGTTTGGATACACGTGGTTCTGAGTTGGTTCGTGTTCTCCCCAGATCCGCTGGTTCCTCTGCTACCTGAATCTCTGATAAAGCACGATTTTCTTATGATGGTTTTAAACATCAACGTTTGCACTATCCTATGGTCTCTCTGGCTGACCCTTCTTTGAGATTCCTTACCGTTAGCTGAAAACAGGCTTTTGACGCTGCCGCCCTTCTTTTGCAAAAGAGCAAGGACAATTTGACTGGTGTCATTGGACCTCTCGTTGATCAGGAAAGTGTTTTCATGTTTAAAAGGTTCTTGAACAAACTCGGTTCTTGTGATCTCCGTCTCTTGGGATCCGACCCCCTTCTCCGCGGTTCCGCCCACAATGTTTCGGCTCCGACGCCTTGTTTTGGCGCTTTTGATTTTCGTTCAAACTATTTGTTGAATCTTGCTTCCCGAAATCTCGATCCTGTTCCTTGCCCTACATCTGCGTCTGAGTCGTTGACTTTGTTGCTCCTTTTGGGCACTAATCCTCGTTTTGAGGCTAGCACCTTTAATGTTCGGTTGAGAAGATGAGTTTCTTCGACTTTGAAGCGAGGGCAATCCGCTGCCATTGCTTCTATTGGTAGCCTTGGTTCTATTAATTTGACTTATCCCACTTCACAGTTGGGACACGGCACTAAAAGTCTACTTGAAATTGCATGTGGCAAGAGCCCTGACCTTGTCAAGTCTTCTTCGAGTGGCTTTCTTCAAGGTGCCCACAAAGCTGTCCTTGTTCTCGGCGCTGCCACTCTTGAACGTGCTGATGCAAATTCCCTCATTGGCGTTACCCGCCATATTCTTCAACTTGCTGCCAGAATCTCTCCTATGCAACAGCTTTTGGAAAGAAAATCCTTTTCTGTTTTGGGACCTTGTGACTCCCCTCTTCCTGCCCATCTCGGCAATCATGGCGTCAACGTTTTACACACCTCCGCTTCCATGCCTGGTGCTCTCGATTTAGGATTTTCTGCTGGCAAAAATCTTTTTTTTCGCAAACTTCTTGGTCCTGCCTCTAATCGCTGCATTTTTTTGTTAGGTGCTGATCCTCTGCATTTCCCGCCTTCCATTGGCCCTGAGACTTCCATAATTTATCAAGGCCATCATGGTTCTTGAGGTGCCAGACATGCTAATATCATTTTTCCGTCTCCTTCATATGTTGAAAAAAATGGAACCTTTGTTAGTACTTTAGGCCGTGTACAACAAACCCAACTTGCCACTCCTGCTCCTGGACCCGAAATTCGCGATGACTGGAGAATTCTTAAAGCATTCTTGTCCCATGCTCCTGTCCCTCCCGCATGGTCCGAATGAAGGTCCCCTGAGTTTTCTCTCCATCCACGCCTTGCTTCTTGAAAGCCGCGTTCTGCTCCTCCCTCCTTTGGCTTGAGAGCCTACAAACTTCCTTTCCTTGGTGCATTCCATCTTGCTCCCCCGCTCTCTTTGTCTTTTTCTTTGAGCAACTTTTTGGGCCCTCTTGGCCCCTCCGATAATGATGCTCCATCTTGAGCCCTTGTTGCTCCCGCTAATTCCCATGCTCTCTGCGCCACCCTTTCCCCTCTAAATCTTCCCGTTCCGTCCACTTTTTGCTGCGCCTTTGCATCCCCTTTTTCTCCTGCCTTTGACAATTATTATCTTACTGATGTTATTGCCCAATCTTCTATCACTATGGGTAAATGTGCTACCTCTTTTGCTGATAAGTACCAAAATTATCCTTTTTTTGCTGCTCCCTAATTCTTGCCGTGTCCTGCTCCGCCTTGTCCCTTCTCTCTTGAGCTTCCATACTCCCTTGTGTCCTCCGTCATGCCTCGCATTTATTCATTCATTCTATGCCACAATTCGATATTACATCATTCTATCCGCAGATTTCTTTTTTCGCTGGTATTTTTTTGATACTTTATGTCTTTCTTGCTAAAAACATTTTACCTCGTATTTCTCAAAATTTGAAGCTTGGTAAAAAAATTTCTGATGTTTACAATTCCTTCTCTCTTGCTCGCGGTAAAGACATCAATTTTTTAAGTCACATTTATAATCCCTCCAATATCCTTTCGCATTCTATTTATAAAGAAACTCTTTGTCTTATTTTCCTTAACAAGTTTTCTGCCGCTTTCTTTTCTACTCCTTTCGCCGCTGCTTGCCATTGACGCGCTAGTGTCAAACGCCGCCACCTCTCCCTCGGCTGCTATGACTCTGCCGCTCCTGCTTCGCCTCTTTTTCAACTTAATCGTATTTACCTTCACACTTTGAATGATATTCTGGTTTCTCGCAACCCTATAAACTAGGTCCGCTTCTTCTTCGCCTCCCCTTCCGTCCTTTTGGAAGGGGCCGTTCCACACTTGGCCCCTACAAATCTATGGGGCGATAAACGAGACCCACAAAAGGGCAAGCCTGCGTCCCTTGGAGCAAATTCTTCATTCTGCGCTCCTAGAACCCCTTCGGCTTACGCCGCCTGCATTTATCGTGTTTGTCTCCAAGAAAGAACAACAACCGCAAGCGCAAACACAAATCCGACCAGCCCTGAGCGGCTCCTCCGAGCCGCATATCCATTATGAAACGCTTCCTGGGTCTCTGACTCTCCGCATAGCTCAGATTTGTTTCCTGCTACGAATGCTGTTGTTGAAGGAGGTTCTGTGTCTAGTTGTGCGACACCTATGATCGCCACAAGAACAGCGGGCTTGAAGAAAAACAAAAATGTTCCAAACCCACAAAATGGGGGCAAGACAGGAACGCTGGGCCCCAATAAACTCGGAATTAAATACATTAGCGATTTGCGTTTCCTAGCGGAAGCCAATCCTATCCTCGCTATGACCATGGCCATAATATTTTTCTCCAATGCGGGAATCCCGCCTTTGGCAGGTTTCTACGGGAAATTAAATGTTTTTTTAGCAGCTGTAGAAGAATCCATGTACTTTTTAGCAATCATGGGTATTCTTTGTAGCGTGATTGGAGCCTTCTACTCTATACGTCTTGTTAAAATCATTTATTTTCATTCTTCACATGCCCAAAATGGCTGAACGCAGCATGAACAAATTAGCAAGCAAAGCTCCATTGCACTAGGATTAACATTTTTTTTCACATTATTTTTTTTTCTATATCCATCTTGAATTTTTACCCTCACTGCATCTGCTGCACAAAGTTTATGTCTGTAATTGGTTTCTGCGTGGGACACAATAGGGCCGTACCTTGGCAAAAAGAAAAGACTTTGCTTCCGAAACAAAGGGGCCGACGCAAAGACCGTGCCCATGAATGATCCCACTTCTTCGAGTAAAAAATGTTTTTTTCGGAAACCGTGCGAAACCGTGCTCCAAAATGCCTGTTATAGCGTAGCATAACGCTTGGGGCCTTGGTCCCAAATAAATGCACACACTATGCGAACATGTAACGACAACAACCAGTCAATCGCTCCGCCCACAATTCACTGTCACAGGTCGATGAGGATCTCACCAGAAAAAACAGAATTTCTCCAAGCTTGTTGTTTTTGGCCCACCTCACACGCTGGAGAGAAATGGGAGAGATCTCTAAAGGGTATGCTCCCACGAAGCGTACTTACCACCGTTATTGTTAAAAACGAAATTGTCGTTTATACCACAAACAAGGATTTGCGACAGTTGGCGTTTTTTCTTTATCACTACACAAATGCGTTATATCATGTGGTCCCTGATATGACTGCTGTTGATCATCCCGAATTGTTGCCGCTTCGGTTTGAAGTTGTGTACAATTTTTTGAGTTCCTCATTCAATAGTCGCTTAAAACTAAAAACCTTGATTGATGAAACCACGCCTCTTCCTTCATTAACCTCTATCTACAACGGGCTCGAATGGATGGAGCGTGAAACCTGAGATATGTTTGGAATCTATTTCTATAACCATCCAGATTTGAGACGAATTTTAACTGATTATGGTTTCGATGGATTTCCTCTTTCCAAAAATTACCCGCTTTCTGGATACATGGAAGTTCGTTATGATGATGAACAGAAACGTGTCGTAAATGAACCCATAGAACTCCCACAGGAATACAGAGATCATGTCGGCACCGACAGCCCATGAATTGGTGGTCGTGAGCAAGGATAATGTCGGCAGTTAGTGCCGACGCCTGGTCACATTTCATAATCAACTTTGTGCGCTTCGCACGGATGGTGATATAGAAAAGCTCGTTCGTTCCCGACAAGCTATTGAAGCCAAATGTCCTGCATAAGCAATCGCTCCATGCTGAGCGAAATCAGTTTATTTATAGAAATGAAAGACAATCCTATTATTAAAATCGTAAATTTCCATGTTATCGACTACCCCACACCCGTAAATTTAAGCTATTGGTGAAATTTTGGATTTTTATCCGCATTCTGTTTAGGAATTCAAATTATTACAGGAATTCTGTTAGCAATGAATTATACACCTTATGTTGATCTGGCAATGGCAAGCGTTGAGCACATTATGCGCGATATCGATTACGGCTGATTGATTCGTTATACCCACGCAAACGGAGCTTCCATGTTTTTCATTATGGTTTATATTCACATTGCTCGAGGTTTATATTATGGGTCTTACATGTCGCCAAAGGAACTGCCTTGGTGCGTTGGAGTCGTAATCTTCATTTTAATGATGGCAACGGCCTTTATGGGTTACGTTTTGCCATGGGGGCAGATGAGTTTCTGAGGCGCAACCGTAATCACTAATCTGTTTTCAGTTATTCCAATCTACGGGACGGAAATCGTTACTTGACTATGAGGTGCATTTAATGTTGGAAATGCCACACTTAATAGATTTTTCAGCTTGCACTATCTTTTACCCTTTGCTATTGCTGGAGCATCTTTAATACATATTGCGTACATTCATAAGGACGGTTCTAATAATCCTTTGGGAATTAATGGAAATATCGATAAGATCCCTTTTTATCCCTATTTTTATATTAAAGATTTGTACTCTACCATCTTATTCACTATCTTTTTTTCATGTTTTGTCTTTTTTGCACCAAACATTTTAAACCACCCTGACAATTACATTGAAGCCAATCCTCTCGTTACACCTGCTCATATTGTGCCTGAATGATATTTTTTACCATACTATGCTATCTTGAGATCTATTCCACATAAAACTGGAGGTATTATCGCTATGGGTGCCGCTTTGCTTGTCTTGCTTGCGCTACCTTTTATCAATACATCTGAAATTCGAAGTTCCAATTTTCGTCCAATTTTTAAAAAAGCTTATTGGCTTTTCATTGCTGATTGCTTAATTCTTGGGTTCATCGGTGGAAAACCTGTCGCTACCCCTTATATTGAAATTGGTCAAATCGCTACAGTTTATTACTTTATGTTTTTCCTTATCATTATTCCATTCTTGGGACACTTTGAAAAATTTTTGGCACTTTTTTTGCCAAAAAACCAACCGGCTCGCTAGCGACCCGCCCCGCAATCCTTGCCATTCCTTGTTCGTTTCCTGCATGTCCTTGGCCCGTTGTGCAACCCTGCATAGAGTGCCTCCTTCTGCATGCTCCCGTGTCCCCGTTCACTGGGACACCAGCGGGACATTAATCGGGCTCACCGATGTGGATTCTTTTGGGACAACCCAAAACAATCGGGAAGATAGCTCAATCGGTCAGAGCGTCAATTTGTCAAGTTGAAGGTCGCGGGTTCAATTCCCGTTCTTCCCGTTATGAGATCCTTGCTTTCTGTTTTCCTTCGCCTTGCATTGCTTTGCCTTGCATTCCATTCCGAGTTCCTAACTCAGCTGGTAGAGTATTTGCCTTACATGCAAAAGGTCAGCGGTTCGATTCCGCTGGAACTCACATGATAAACTGAACTCAAAAATGATTATACTCAACCAACCACAAAGATATTGGTACTCTATATCTTATTTTTGGAGCTATTTCTGGTATCATTGGAACTTGCTTTTCTGTTATGATGAGAATGGAATTAGCTGCTCCCGGTGATCAAGTGCTCGGTGGCAATTATCAACTATATAACGTTTTAATTACCGCTCACGCCTTTCTCATGATTTTTTTCATGGTTATGCCTATTATGATCGGAGGATTCGGAAACTGATTCGTCCCTCTCATGATTGGTGCTCCAGATATGGCTTTTCCGAGATTAAATAATATTAGCTTTTGTGCGATCAGATCACGTTCGGTTGGCCACCTACATTCCCCTTTGCTTCTGCTGGGTCGTGAATATATATTCACGACCTTGCCTGCTCTCCCCTGCGACTTGTTCGAGTTCCTTGTTCCCGCAAGTTGGCTCTCTGCACTTCGCTGTCCTGGATAGGACAGATGAGCGCAAGCTAATCCTCCTTTTCGGTGCATTCTTGCTTCCGGTCCTTGCTATCATCACATCGCAGCTATCTTTGCCTTTGCTGTTTTGAACCACAAAACAGAGGGCGCTCTCTGCGCGCAAAAGCTGCGCTGAGGTTGCCTTGTACAAGACGGTCACCCACATATGCACAAGAAGCCCGCCATGCTTGCCTTCTGGCCCCGTGATACAAAAGACATCCGAATCTTATTCATTTCGGCACATGCCGAACATCTTGCCAATATACGGAATCTGAGTTATTTGAAATGCGAGTCCGCGTGTTCGCTTCGGCACAACCCGCTCCATCTCTTTCCCATTTCAAAAGGATCATCTATTTTGCCAATGCCTTTATTAATAAAAAGGATCCCTATTAGCTTTTGCAGAATTAGAAACAGCTTTTACACTTTGGAGCTTTGCCTACTCCCATCTCCCTTGGTGACCCTGTTTATATACTGGCCGCCTTGCCCGAGTTGGCTCTCTCTTGAACAAATTTAATTTAAAAATTCCCCTGCTTGCAGTCCGTCCCCACAGAGGCCGGTATATGTTAATGGTTAAACGATCTGCCTTCCAAGCAGAAGATAGGAGTTCGATTCTCCTTACCGGTATTTCCACGTGTCATTATTTTGCTTTTGTCTCGCTTGCTCTTGATACCAGCAGCTCAAGAAAAAAATGCAATCACCGAGCCGAGATATTTAGCGGAAAACGATCTGCCTTCCAAGCAGTGGACAAGGGTTCAAACCCCTTTCTCGGCATAAAATATGACAAAAAACCCAAATCACAAGAATTTTTTTTATCTATTACGAACGTTATGGTTCAAGTTTCTACAAGTTTATATTTTTTATTGCGTGCAATTTTACGCCCTTTCAGCTAAACTTCTTTTTGCCGTAACAACAGGATATCGATGGTTACTATTGGTGCCCCCAATGGTCTTTTCTTTTGGGGCAACCGTCACTGACCACAATGTACTCATCCTTCAAGGTGCTATCTGTTTGTGCTACACCTCGATGTTATCGTTGTCTATAACTCATTTCATTTTCGCCAAGATACCGCTAACGCGTCGGATTATCGATTCCCAGCTCGGTGCAGACTTCGTCGGCAAACATGACATAAACTCCATATCCCAGGTTTTCCTCAAGCTCACTGCGGGTGGGACCTTGTCCATGGCTGGTCTCCACATCGATCAGGCGCTAAACGACTACAACAACCGTCTTGAGCTTGTGAGGCAGGCGGCCGCCCTAAAGAGCCTGGGGAAAACCATGTCTGATGAGCACGCAATGAACCTGCTGTTGCGCGAATCCACTCTGCGAGAAGGAATCAAGGGGTGTGGTGACGTTCTGGCGGAGTCAATGCGCGGAAAAAAGTAACGCGCGCGCCTTTTTGGCATGGGTCCTCGATACCACAAGAAATCGGGGCGGGGTTGCAATCCCTCGATAGAGCTTTCTCCGACAAAGGGAGACGCAAGCTTGTTCAGCCTCGGCTGGACCGGGCACCACGCACTGCCGCCCGAAATGGCCTGTATTTTAGATCCCTTCACGTGGGACAGGCTGTTTGTGTTCCTCAACCGAGGAACAACTAAACTCTAAAGACCGGTCCCGCGCTGGCGCGAGACCGTTTTGTAAGGTACGCGTTCATTAAGGTACGCTGGGGCAAAAGAATACAATAATGCAATAATGACAACAATCATGCGATATATCTGGGAATTCTTCGAGTTCATGCTTGTTATACTACGTGCCGTGCGGCACAGATCCAACATAGGGGAATATTGTGTTAACAGGAAACACATTTTTGCTTCGCTGTTTGCTTTGCTATTTTTGCTTTGCTATTTTTTTTGTTTTTGCTTTGCTATTTTTTTTTTTTTGCTTCGCACTTTTAGCGAAAATAATGCAAAAACGACAAGAAATGACCAAGATCCCCCCACGCGCGCGCGCGCTCTGTTGTTGTTTCAGTTGAGACCACGCCAAGAAAAACGACAAGAAAAACGTAAAATTCCCCGACAAATTGACGCGTCCGTCGTCATTTGTTATTATTTGTTATTATTCTTATACTCCATATTGTAGTCTAACAGCAAGCTTTAGCCATGATAAACCTAAAAATCAATAGTATGACCATTTCCACCAGTTACACCAGAGCCCTGCGTCGCTGTACACCCTCTCTTGAGTTTAATTTATCTATTCGTTATTGCTCGTCCCGTGCACCTGACCCGAGCAAGACAGTTGAAAGCGTTCGTGCTATGCAAGAACAAGAAAAACAAAAATATGCTGCGTCGGAGAAAAATTCGTGCCAAAAGCTTGCGAATTTTGACTCTCGCATGGTTGCAGATACGAAAACAAACAAGCTTGAAAATCAAAATTTGTGGGCCTTACTCCAGTCTGTTTATTGGGATATTTCACACGTTCGGTCAGGTGACGCTCCTTCGGCTTCGTCTTGGTTTTGATATCTCATAAACAAAGCCTTGGCAGTGTCACGATCCACATTTCTTATCGGATATTTCGTAGAGGCAAAGTTTCTTTATTGAGCTTTGATGTGCAGGACCAGGTATCTCACTTACAGCCTTGCTCTCATTTCGGCACTTCCTCTGGGGCCAAGCTACGGAGTGAACTTGGCATTTCAAGTGCACATCTGAACTTATGTCATACTTCTATGATGCGGAAGCCTTTCCTGCTTTATTATGGCCAAAATTCCATACACTAGAAAACTTATTATAGAGCGTCTCGGTACAAAGTTCTTAGGCATACACGGCATCAACTGGTGACCGCATCACTGCACGCGGGCCAGCTGCATTGTTGGGTTCATAACTACCGTCAAGTATGGCGCGGACGCCGCACAGCTGGCCACAAATGCGAACGAGGTTGCGGCCATAAACGAACTGTTAGCGGAATCGGAGCAGGACCTTTTGAACAAAGAAGAGGTTAAAGTAGTTATGCAGCGGCCTTTCTGGGTTTCTGAAGGCCTAAAGGACTTTGTTCCGGAGGTTTTTCGTAGTTGCGCAGTCGGAAAGGACATTGGAGCTGCCGCAGTGGGAGGCATACGGGACGGCGTGCGTGATGCTGTCCATGACCGGGTTCGGGAGGGGATCTCTAGACTTGACGGCTCTGCGGAAGCAGCTGCTGGAGCCGGACCCGCTTCGAATTCAAAAATTGTTTCACAAGATCCGACAAGCTAAGAGAAAAAGCCTCCTTTGCCTACGTCTCCGCTACCTTCCCAGACGCCTATAGCTCCAACACGTTCGCAACCCTATAGGAGGAGAGTTGGCAGATCTGCCAAACAACTTCCTGCCCAAATCATATGAAAAACCTAAAAACCTATAAAAACAATAGCATGACCATTTTCACCAGTTCAACCAGAGCCCTGCGTCGCTGTACGCCCTCTCTTTCGGTTATTCCCGCTATTTCGGCTATTTCCTCTATTCGTTATTGCTCGTCCCATGCTTCAGACCAGAAACCGGCTGATACGCTGGGAGATAACACTAAACTTTTTCGGATCACACTTCCAGAGGATGACGCCAGCCCTGAAGCCGTTGATGCTGTTGTTCTACAAATTGATCATCTCATTCTTGCTGCTTGCAAGCTGCGTGTTTGCCCTCCGGAGATGCTCAAGATTGCGCCCACCATTATTTGTGGCCGTGCTGTTGGTAAAACTATCGATCTCGCCCCGTTGAAGTTGTCAGAGTTTGTTTCTCAGGCTCCAAGTGACATTAAGGCTAGGTTGGGTAAGATTTCCAAGTTTGTTTTAGATGTGATTCTTGATGCTTGAGATATTTTTGACCAGTATTATGCCGTTGATATCCACTCCCGCGATATCTTTCTAAAATTCATAAAGAAGCCTAGTACCGATGCTCCGCTAAGCGAAACAAAGGCTGGTTCTGACTTTGGCTTCATTGATACCGCTACCAGGCATAAGCTACAGAAGGAAGCGTCAGCTGGGACTGGGAAGACTAATCTTGAAAATAAGTTGTTCCCCGTAGATCCAAAATATTTTAAAAATTACAAATCTGAGGAATACCGCTTTAAACATTATTGTTATCGGCATTTAAATAAAATTGGTGCCCAAATGTCTATCAAAAACGTTTTCAGGATAATTAAACCTGCTCATATAGAGCGTAAGAGTCCTTTCGTTTGTATATTTAACAGCAGTGGTACGCGTGTTGGCTACTTTAGAGATTTTTTTCTCATTGGCCATCGCACCCTTCGAATGTATTGGCGATTTAGCTCAAGAAAAAAAAATCCTAGCCGTGAAGTTGGCAGATACAGTAATCCTGACTTCACTATCTGAAATAAGCATGGTGATGTTGTCTATGGTGAAACCGGGGTCACTACTGTCAATTACATTAAGCCTCTAGATAAAAACAAGTACGATGGTCAAAACGCTACGCATATCATAGCAGCTGACCTGGAGACATTCTCAGAGAAAGGTACTGGTCGCTGTATTCCTTATGCTGTTGGCGTTTCCGAGTTTGTGGACGTCGACTCTGATTCTGATGAGATGACCCAAAAAATCTTTTGGGCCGCAGATTACGAGGGTGCTTGCATTGATGCCAAGTCCAAAAACATGATTTTCGACTTTCTTCAATACATCATGCACCCAACCAGGTATAAGAAAATTGTTTACTTTCATAATTTAGCTGGCTTTGACGGACCTATTCTTTTCGAGCAGCTTATGAATTTTGAGGGTATCAAGTTTGTGCCTCTTATACACAACGGCACTTGATACTCCGTAAAAATCACTGGGAAGCGGTCTATCTTGAAGAATTGATATCCCTACGCTAAATACAAAAGCACCTCAAAAACTATTAGTGTCACGCTGAAAGACTCTCTGCACATTCTGCCGGCAAGCCTTGCAAAACTGTGTAAGTCTTTCAGTACTGAAACGTCTAAAGGTACTTTTCCGCATGACTTTGCTTCTGAAAAAAATTTAGACTATGTCGGCACCCACCCCGAAACACAGGAAGAGGGTTGGTGCTTCCGAACGGACTCTTTTCGATATTTGACCTCCGACGTCAAATCTCTTCTAGAGATCCTTAAGAAATACCATGACACTACCTTTGAGACCTCGGGCCTCAACGTTTTCTCGGTTCTCACTATTAGTGCCTTGGCTCTCCAGATCTTTCGAAAGGATTATCTCAAACCCAATACCATCCCCATCTCTCAGGGTCTTGTCGATGAATTCGTTCGGTCTGGCTATTATGGCGGCACTGTAGACGTTTACAAGCCCACATGTGTGGACGCTTATTACTATGACATCAACAGTTTGTATCCATATGCCATGACCCAGGATATGCCTGTTGGCCGTCCCGTCTTCGTTAACATGCCGGATCTCGACAATTTTTTCGGGTTCGCTTACGTAACTGTTGTTGCCCCCGAAAATATTGAGATTCCCGTCTTGCCTAAGAAAACTGTTAAAGGTTTGGTTCATGGTACAGGGACGTGAAGTGGTGTGTATTTTTCGGAGGAGTTGAAATACGCCGTAAAATTGGGTTATACCATCACCCCGCATCACGGGTATCGGTTCAACCGGTCTAACAAGCCCTTTAAAGAATTTGTTCAGACATTTTACGATAAGAAAAGGGACGCCAAAGACGGTGCTATTCGTCAGCTCGCAAAACTCACCCTTAATAGCACCTATGGCACGTTTGGATCCAAAATTGCCAACGAAACCACAAGCATCGTTAGAAATGACGAAGAATTAGAAGAGATCTATAACAATTACTTGGTTACCCACGAAGCCGTTATAGGCGATGGGTTTATCGCTGTCACCCATGGCTCCAACCCCTCACCAGAAGTCTGTGTCGATCTCGAAGATTACATCGGTCTTGTCTATCGTGCCGATAGACGCGTTCGAGATAACAACACATCCGTTAGCATTTCTGCCGCGGTAACAGCGATTTCCCGCGTCATCATTCATAAATACAAAACAATTCCTGGTAACCCTTGCATCTATAGCGATACCGACTCTGTCATCCTCCAATACCCACTATCGGATGACCAGATTGGTACCGAACTTGGTCAGATGAAACTCGAATATAAAATTAAGGAGGGCTATTTTGTAGCCCCCAAAATTTATTATATCGAGACTGACCAAGGGGAGGTTATCAAGAAATTCAAAGGTGTTGCTTCCGCTCAAGTGACTAAAGAAGATTATTTGAAACTTTATCAAGGTTCAAGCGTCACTGTTAGCGGGAATCTAAGATTCAGAAAGCGCAATAAAGTTGCTGGTCTGAATAAGTTGCTTTGCGCCAAAACCATAAAGCCTTACGATGGCGGAAAGCGGTCTATCGTCCGTGACTCTGAAGGTTGTTGGGTCGACACAAAAGCTGTTAATCTCAATGTTTTGGAAGGTACCATTGATCCCACCGCTTTAGTTAAATCGGCAGCTCCGGATCCAAAAACCTCCAAGCTCCTAGCACCCCTAGGAAAGACGTAAACCTAGCGTTCTTTGGCTTCGGCTTCGCCTTGGGCTCCGACATGATAACGACATGATAATCTCCAGTTTCCCTGTGTTTGTCGGGGGATGTTGAAATGTAGTTAATTTTTAAGTTTTTACGTTTTTGTAGTTGATTTTCTTAAGAAAAAAAAATAAATATAAATTCTAGCTACATTTTTAATCATGGGCATACTCGGGGAAAAAAAAGGGAAAATGCTGCAGTGCAAACACAGCTCCTTGCAAGTCGTAGAAGAAGAAATCTAACGCGACCTCAAATCTTATTTAAGTAGCTGCAAAGTGCCTAGACGATGCTGCCTGTTGGGCTTGGTCCGTGGACCATGCCCGGCTACTTGGCTAGCTGGGGGTTGCAGCTTAATTTACACATGTCTAGCTACACTGCGACGCATGGAACCATTGAGACCGATGCTTGTAACACCCATCAACCTCATACCTGCGTCGTCAACTTTTTATAACATGACACCCTACCAAAACATAACCCCCCCTCCGGTAATAGTACCTTTGATTAAACCAAACCCCACCCTTGTTGGGCTGGAAGCGGTGCTTGGACGGAACATAGCAAAACCACAATGCAGCAAAAACTTTATACATAACTACGCTCAAGAGGGCAAAGTGGATTACTCGTTGCTTAAGTACCCAGATGCCTTGGAGCTAGCAAATACGTATATTGGTGCGGAATACAAAGGACACAAGCTATCGACGACTATACGGTACTATCCTGATTTACGAGAATATTACGTATACTCTTTTGAAACGGGTTGTTTCACGGCAAAAAGCACGGACCTATTTTTCAGTATGCTCCAACAATGACTCGCAACGACAATATTTATTAAGACGAGAGGACTAGCCAATCTTGCAAAAAGAGTCGAGTCCGAACTAAGGGGACTCGTGCCAGTTGATGGCAGCCCAGTAGGCGAGAAAGGTTACTTGTGCGTAAAGAATGGCCTACTCAACACAGCAACTAGAAAGCTCGGGCCACACAATCCCAGTGTCTTTGTGATTGGTTCCTGCCCCTTTGACTATGTTCCTCGCCCGGAAAAGGAGGAGGATGAGGCTTGTCCAAATTGAGACAAGTTCCTAACTACAATCTCAGAAGGGTACCCCGATCGAAAATTAGCCTTGTGGGCTCTCGTGTATACAATAGTGACCGGTGACACTAGGGCCCAAGTCTTTTTCTACATTTTTGGGCCTGCTGCTAGCGGGAAATCGGTATTCGCGCAAACCGTTGCGGCACTGCTTCCGGAACAAGTCGTGGTTACCACGACCCTTAGAGACTTGGCAAAAGATAAATTTGAAGTTGTTAACCTAGGAAACAAAATGCTAGTGACCTTGGCCGGCGCTGAAGATTTAACCGGTGAGCTCTCTGTGCTCAAGGCATTTGTAGGCCAAGACACGCTCAAAGGCTCTAGAAAACACGTACAGGGAACCGTACAAATCACCCCAGTTGGCCTCATGATGATAGTCGCCAACCACCCATTCTCAGCCACACGGGATTCTGGCGCGCTCGGTCGACGGCTATGGTGTTTCATGACAGGCGCAACAAGCGACAACAGAGACCCGATGATCGTTAGGCATGCTGATGGAACTTGAGGTGGCGTGTTGGGCAAGGAACTTGGTGCAATATTGGGAAAGGCACTAAGTTTCCCAAGGGAAGAGGCCCACAAATTTATGATAGATCCAGAGACAATGATACCCAGAGTGAAGGAGATATTCCAAGAGAACCGGTCCGAGATTTCAATATTATGATCGTGAGTAAAGCACA
>JAWUXW010000180.1:0-7327 GCA_034111125.1 Paraglaciecola sp. | reverse complement strand
CCACGGGTTGCGTGAAGTTTCTGCATCTGATAGGGTGTGGCAAATCTACTGGAATCTTGAGTACCCTTGGTAAGCTGTAAGAATGTTTGGTACCGCAAAAGCTCCCCACGCAAAAATAAACCCCAGAAAAAGTTAAGCTTTGGTTGAGGCACCACTAACCCCAGTGAAGTATAGTATTTATCTTGCTGCGGACCCAATAAGCTTTTTTGGGTAGTAACTAAAAACTCGTAATATTGCGTTATAGCTGTAGCACCCCGAGAAGCGGTTGTTTGGGGCCGGCGGTACTCCAAGTCAGCCACTACAAAAAAAAATCTGGGGTGGTTAAACATTTCCTGCAGAGGTACGAAAAGTTGTTGTCAAAAGTTTCCTAACTTAGAAGTAAAGCTATACCCAACAATAGCTAGTCGAGTAACGCGTAGTGCTAGACAATAACGGCGCACTAATTTTGCCAATAAGGTGTAGGCTGTGGTTGTAGTTTTTAAATTTTTCGGCAGCGCGTACAGCTGCATAACGAGAGAGTTGTTTAACGTCCACACTACACTAAAGCCCAGCTCCCCACTACTACGCAAGCCCTGTGCCTCTACAGGTAAAGATAATGTTATACTAGTTTTTCTTTTTTGCTGCGAAAAGCAACACAGTAACGTAGCTGCCCAAGCACGGCGAGCTAAACCACCACCCGAAAGACTGCGCACTAGGGTGGCTGGATTAGCGTAAGTCCGAATCTTGCGATCCCCGCAACCTCACAAAGTCGACGCTGTTGTCACCAAAGAGGCTTGCGCAAGAATAGCTAGCGAAGGTTGGCTAGCTAGACCCAGAAGTCTGTACATGCCAGCACAGCGAGACGGGCTAATTAGACCGGGAAGTACTAAAGTTTTATTTTTTTGTGGGCAGCTTACTTTAACACTGGGACGTGAAGGATTTAGCCAAAAAAGGCTGAGTATTTGTTTTTCCATACCACCATACAGAGCACTAAAACCATGTACTGCAGCAGGAAAACCAACCTCCACATCGCCTGTGGCGCCAGACTCCGGTACAGCAGTGGCACTAACATACCTAAACAAGTCTGAAGTAGATAGGCGTAGCCAATTAGTTGGTAGGGTGTGTTGGGTACCCGCGCTACCCACCTCAATAGGGGCAAATATAAGTTCTGTGACTGCAACAGGCGTGGCAGCCGAAGTATCACTTGTAAACGTAACGCGGCTTCCTACGCACCGACGGCTAAATAAGTTTGAGACACCAACTGCGTCACTAATCCCTATTGCGAGCTTATGGCGCAAAACGCCCGGGCGGCCGTAATGCTTGTGTGCTGTTGCGCCAAAAATAGGCGCAGAGGTGAATTTTGTGCGCGTAACAGGCTTAAAGGCCGTACCAGAGTCGCGGTTATTATAAAACCGCAGCCTACTGCGTAAGTTAGTTAACCATAGGTGGCTAAGTGTTGGCAAGTACAGCGCCTTGCCGCGAAGTATGTCGTATATTTCTTTAGTTGATTGTGTTTTAACAGTGCGCACTCTAGACATAAAAATGCAAAAGCTAACGTTTGAGCGCAGTTGCGCTATAGTTCTGGTTACTACGTAAGAAAGAAAGGACGGAAAGTGTGTTTATTTTTGTTTGCTCACGCTGCAGATGCCTATTATTAAGCATACGGAGGTAAACCAAACATCAGCTTAAAAAGGTATCACGGTGTACAATACGAACTAAAATAGGCATTCAGTGGTGGTAACGGCCGCAGACTTCCATACACTGCCCCCAGTACACACCGCGTCACCGAAATAGGACACGCCTATGACAGTTATATCCCGGAATACAATCAATTTTAACACCCAAACCTGGTATCGCTCAAGAATGAATAACGTCTTTAGATCCGCAAATAACGTGAATAGGGTAGTCAGAAGGAAGGCAAATACCCTTAGTTACCCGAAGTCGTCGCATACTACCAATATCACTTGATACAAATTCGTAGTCAGATCTAGAACTAGCAACTGCACCCGATACAAGCCCAGCTAATTGAGGTAGAAATGCAGACATGTAATCTATGTTTTGTCGGCCACTTGTAGCTGTCGCCAACCCAAGACCGGTCTCACTGGCGCGTTGCTTTTCAGCCACACCCCCAGCTGCAGCATCGCCCAACCTCCCACCTAGGCGAGCAAGTCGAGTTAGCTCTTGAAGTCTCGCAGTAGATAGCAAATTATGCTTAAAGGTGAAATAGTTTAAAAACCTGTAATCCGAGGGTGTTTCACTACTAGAAGTGTTTGCAACAAAGTTGCCAGAAAAAAATGCTCACACATGGTTATTAGACTGCTGCCGGTCTTGTGCTTGTGCAGCCACTACCAAGTCAGAGTCGCCTAGCGCTGGCTGAGTAGGTGATGATAGAATAGCAAATAAGTCGAATAATCCACGGTGGGGTACGGCACCAACTCAAGCACCCAGCTGCCGCGATGACCGCAGTTCAGTACTAGAAAGTAAGCGCTGATTTACATTATTAGAGGCTCATGACCATTGGCGATTAACCGTATCTGGTAGTGCAACTTGTAAAGTATGCTGGCCAGATAAAGCAGGGGTAGACGTGTCTACAGAGTCATGCGGCAGAGCCCACATTGTTGTGAACCGTGTGCTATGATCACCGCGGCGTGTTGTATTAATCTCGGGAGATCAAACCTGGTACACGTAGTCGATATCAAATTCTTCATAAGTACGTGGCGTGCTTATAGCCAAATTTTTAAAGAATGGGAATCCCGCATCGTCAAGTGTGCGGCTAATTAAGCCAGGTGCTGACTGGTGCAGGCGCAGCTCCTTATATGCAGGCACAAACTGTTGCGCACCTAAATTATTTTTTGTAGGGGTGTTTGCCTGTAGGCGGTTCTCGCCGGTTGCTAACAATCACGACACTTGAGATTTTACACCAAAAGCATCACCTGTTGTTCAGAATAGGGAGTTTACCTTCTTAGATCCAGTACCCCTGAAGGTTTTGTAAAGAGGTAAATTATAAGTTACTACTTGCTGCGACCACAGCTGTGACCAATTAAAAAGCTGCTTATTACTAAATTTTATGCGTTGGTTTGGTAACTGATCGGCTTTAAATGAAAAAAAAGACATGTGCATATCCTTATTAGTGCTACTACGGATAGGACGTTGCCCATCAAGTGCACCTATTCAGGATGTGGGTAGAGTGTCACCTGACACCTTAGCGCCAACCGCGGTTGCGCTGTCAATACCATGAGATCCGGAAAAATAGTTACCCGCGTTAACCCAAAGGCCCACTGCGCCAGCAGCTTGTAAATTATAATTAGCGGGTTGTTGGGCAATTAGCGCTCTACGTGCTAAACCAATTTCAACACTGGTTGGCACTGCAGTAACACCTGCGGCGACTGGTGCAGCAACACCCGCATCATTAGCAACAGTAGCGGCAGCCCAAAGGCGGCAAAAGGCGGCGGTTGTGTCAAGCCCTGAAGGCATATTTAAATTTAGCGGGGCAGTAGTGTAGCCAGTTAAAGAAGCAACCCCCACCACAGCCACAGGTGCGGCACTGGTAGACACTGCATTGAAAACACCGCCGCTAGCGCTGAATGACGGGATTTGGCCCGGACGGGCTAGTACAGTACTAGCTATAAGGCGTGTTGTAAATAGTTGTGAAGCTAATCCTAATTTTGACCCCCCAAAAAATGAGGCGTTATTGGCGAAGAACTCGTCGCCAGATAAAGAAGTTTCCGCAGTTAAGTTTAACTCACCATAAGGGGTGTTAAAAAAAAAAGCGTTAAGCGGCTGTGGCTTCCCCACGGTAGCCGACGATCACCCAATATGGGAATATTGTTTCGGTCGCGCCACCTGAGATAGCACCGAACGGCTAGCCGTATCAGACAGCATAAAGTTATACCAGTCAGCAGAAGATGACCGGTCAGCTGTGTACGCAAGTAACCCCAGGTCCGAAGTGCTGTGAGCTAGTAGCTCTAGAGCATGAGTCCCCGATGTCGTTGTAGACTGCAAATTGAGAAGCTCGTTAAGGCCAGGTAGGAAGTTAAGCACGCTGTCCTCGACTACTAGCAATGAAGAGTAAATATGTGAGAATGACGTGTCGCTTCCACTAAACACGAGTAGCTGCTGCAGTGCTAAACTATTAGCGCTATTTGTGCTTGAGCGTAGTATGGACAGAGGATACGCACCGTATGAGAAGTCTAGTAAATTACTAGCTTGCTTTAGCGCCGATGCTTCAGTAGGCGAAGGCGCTGATGCGAGGGTTACAGGTGTTACAGGATTATTACCCAAGAAAGCAAACTGCTCCGTAGTAGCGGCTAATGCCACAGCTCGCTCACCAACTAGAGAACCACGTCTATCCCCCAAACCTTGAGTTCAGGACGTGAAGAAAGTGACATCTTCTGAGAAGGCTGTGCCCCAGTTAGGGGACGAGTCACCCCAAAAACGACTCAGATTAAAAAAGAATAACCAGTTATTAAAAACAACGTTATCAGTGGATGGAGTAATCGCATTTCCCATTTGGGGGTTGAAACCGGCTTGCGGTGTCAAAAGTGCGGTGCCAGAACTCACAGCGGCCAGATACTCAAGTAAGAGTAGTTGGCTTATTTTCGCGCGGCCCGCATCTGTCAAGGCAGTAGTAGGGTGTGCGTACTCGTAGGCTGCAGGCACAGCCCATGTCGTTTTCGCGTAATCTAAGTAAGTTGCGTGAATTCTAGCAAGTCTATTAGATGCTAAAAATATAGTGTTTTTATTACGGAAAGAGTCTGCGCGGTTATAGCGCAGCATGCTCTCGCTGTAGATAGATTGTGGGGAATTATCAGCAGCTAAAAAGCTAGATAAAGTAGGGCTTGTTAATGACCGAGTAAGGGTAATCTCGTCTGCATCAGAAGTTAGTGCGCTGCCGACTGCAGCAGAACCTCCCTTAAATCAATTATTAAAATTAACCACCTCAGAGGCACTTTGGTCTACGACATTTCCAGAAGTTTGGCTATTCTGAATAGCCGAAATTCCCAGTTTCTCCTGTGGGAACTTAGATAGTGTGGTCATATCACTAAAGCCTGTGGTGACTAGAGTAATGCCATCGTCAAACAACTCTACTAAGCGAGCTGTAATTTGCTCTAGAGGCGCGGGGGTGGTCTTGCGTGTGTCCAGGAAGGATTCAGGGGCTTTTTGCGTAGCCCCATTTAGGAAGAGGGGGCGGAAAAATAATGAAAGGTTGCTTTCAAAATTTGAAACAATGTTTGTGGGTTTAAAAAAGAAAAATACAGCGTTTGGTGCAATATTTTTTCCTAATCGGTTTGCGTCTTTAAACTTGTTGGTTGCTTTTAAAAACATGTCACGGCGTGCGTGGTTGAGCAACTTGTCGTAAGAACCTGTACTTGAACTTGTATCTATACCACCGTGCCCCACCACTTTAGGCAAACGCTGGTAGATCTCTACAATGTCTCTGGGGAAGTAGTAATTTCAACCTCACTGGTAGGCCATTATAGTTAGCGTAAATATAGTACCTGCCGTATTCTCATCAAAGTTTATAGAGTGCGTGCTAGCATGCATCAGCATTGTAATCGATCATGTTAAAGGCAGAACAGCCGTAACGCCGTCCCCTGTTTGCGCACGGCTAAAACCGCGAGTTTCGCGCATTGGTTGCCGTGACTCAATATTTTTAGAGAAAACTGAAGCTGCGATAACCAATCACATTACCGCAACAAAAATAGACATGTAAAAGAATCATCCGGCTAAGTGCAAGTAGTCAAGAAATCACGGCAGACCGTGTAACGTATTTTGCGATGCAGACGCTACAAAAGGTCGGGGGATAAATATCTTACTAAAGCCAGCTTGCGAGAAAAATTTAGTCTCAAAATCAATGAAGTGTTGAATTTTTGGCTTTACAGTGGAGGCTGTGGTAGCCATACTCTCCCACAGCGTCAAAAAATCCCCCATTCTTGCGTCAACGCGCGTAATATCGGATCACGAGTACGACTGGTAACCCATTCAAGGCACACCCTCATCAACTCAGGCATAGTTTTGAATGTTACTTGAAAGTGGCTCCGCCCACCGATCCATGTAGTCGTTCATTCTTGGGTCCATAGGCTCATCATTCTCAACTATAAGCCTCAGACGCCGTGAGTTCTTAATATCACCCAAAGACCCAATATCTGCAAACTTCTGCAACTCCTCCTGTCCCGGCACACTCGTAGAAAACCCCGAGCTTAGAGCTGGCACCGAGTGCGAGTTAGGCACCCCAGCTACCCCCGTACGCTCCCTGTACACACTATTCACAACCCCCGGATCAAACCCCTGCGTAAACGACAAACTATCAACTCCATCAATAAACGGCATCCCGTCTGTATTATTAAACGTGTGCGCTAAGGCACTTGGTAAGGCGTCATCAGAGTAGCCTTTTGGTAAATTTAGGGGTTTATCCCCGCGCCCATTTCGAAACGTCAATGTTTTGACAAACTGTACTGGTTTTCGGCTGCCCGATAAGGAATATATTTCTTCTTTGTGTGCGTCGCCTAATTCGGATAAAACTAGGTTATTGGGTAAAGAGTCAGAAGTCATGGTATTAAACTCATAAAGTGAGCCACGTTGCTCAAGGGCGTCATTAGAGTAGCGAGCGAACGCAAGAACGGTTTTTTCTAAAGATTGTGACTCAGCTGCTTGCACAATTGAGTCTACTAGGAGTGTAATGTCTAGGCGAATGGTATCCGCAGCGACGGTAAATTTTTGCGCCAATTGGTCAGAACCATCAGACGCTCAGTTAGATCAAGTACTAGTAATGCGCTCCTCTACCACAGCAGCACCTTCAGGGGCAACGCTTACGTCTAGGTTTAGACACGTTGGTTTCTCGACTTTTATAGATACGAATTCCTTGTTTGTAAAGCAAGGCACTCGATTAGCCGATACCTCTATAAGGTGTTGCGTGTTATTAAAAGCTATATCTGCTAAAGGCGTCTTGGGGGTATTAATTAGCATAGTATTACATAAACCATATTACCTATAAGCACTGACTTTACCAAATTTCCGAAAGACCAGCTGCTTCGAAAACCGTAAACCACGCCCGTTATACGTATTCATAGGTTTTCACTTGATAAGTGTAGACAAAAAACTTTTTAAAGTTCAATGGCAGTTGCCGTAAAAAACAAGTCTTACTTTTTTTCGTTTTTTAGAAAATAAAAAATTAGGGACGCCCATAACAACCATGTGGGAGTGCCCGAAGCGGAGCACGATAGAGCCTTGTTTCTTAAATCACTTAAAACTTTTACCCTTGTACTTTAACCGCATAAAGAGGTAAAAATAAACAGCTCAGCTTAGTAGCCGAGACCACTCAATATACCTGCTGGGGGAAGGGAGGTGG
>JAWUXW010000179.1:0-9921 GCA_034111125.1 Paraglaciecola sp. | reverse complement strand
CCATCAATTAACTCAAGTAAATCACTGCGTTGTTGCCCCGTTAATGGCTCTAATCCCCAATCATCTAAGATCAGTAAATTCGCTGACGTGAGTTTGTTAATAAATTTTCGATAACTGCCATCCGCTTGTGCCATAAACCTCTTTTCAAGCAATTCTTTGAGCCTGAAGTAGTAACCGTGTTCTCCCTGCTGGCAGTGGTTATGACCCAACGCACAAGCAAGATAGGTTTTACCGAAACCTGTTGCCCCTGTGAGCAGTATGTTTTGGTGAAGACGAAGCCATTCACCAATAACTAGCACCGCCGTTTAGGGCATTTCATCTATTGGTCATGTTGCCTTCCCCTTCACCCAACAAGGTCAGCACGCTTAAGTGTGGATTTCGCAGCTCAATATCGGCCTATGGTTTCCCCTGTCAACGCTTAACTCGACACCTTACGATGCAAAGCCCATGACTCGGGGTCTTGGCGGTGTGCTTGCCTTACCACGTAGAGGACTTGCACCTCCGATCTTCTACCGATTTATCTCGGCGCACTGGGTGGCCATGTAAATACACTTGAAAAACGGGCTGCAACCCGTCCGTCTCAGTACCATATAGTAAGCTAAGTTTTATGCCGCGATCGTGGCAATGCTGCTGCCTGATTTTCCACAGGTGACATCAAGTCGCAGGGCCATCTGCTCTTTTAGCTCGGTAACATGGGATATAATACCGATCATGCGGCCAGAGGCCTGCAGGTCTATCAGCACTTTTATCGCCGCATCTAAGGATTCCTGATCCAGGCTACCGAAGCCTTCGTCGATAAACAGGGCGTCTAACTTAATTCCCCCGGCGTAGGACTGCACCACATCTGACAAACCCAGGGCCAAAGACAGTGCGGCCATAAAAGACTCGCCACCAGATAAGGTCGCGACTGAACGGGGTTTTCCTGTATCGCCGTCTTCTACTTCCAGCTCAAGGCCTGATGCTTTGTTACCTTTAGCCCGGTCTTCTTTGCGCACTAGCTGGTAGCGACCTTTGCTCATGATGTTAAGGCGGTGGGAAGCCTGAATGAGCACATCATCCAGCAGCACACTCAATACAAAACGTTGCAAACTAATCTTATTGCCGGTGGCGCCATTGGCAACATTGTTCAGCGTGCCGAAAATGGCATATTGTTTATTCAGTTCTTCATTGGCTGCGAGGGCTTTGATCAGTTTTTGTTTAACACTGAGCAAACTTTTAGCCCGTGCTTCGAGCTCACGCCAAACATTATCTTTGTCTTTAAACGCAGCTGTTTTTTCTATGAGTAGCTGCTCAATCACATGCACGTCGGCCCTTTGCTTTTCTGCTAACGCGAGTTTCAACTGTTGTACCACGGCCATTAAACTCGCCAGCGCTGAACGATAATTATCCACTTCAGACTTTAAACCAGACTGCCTGTGATCATCTAGTCGAGCACTTAGGAATTGCTCAAGGCTTTCGAAATCGCTTTGCATTAAAGCCGTCTGCCAAGCTGAGCTTGAAGCTGAGGCCAGTCCTTCTTGTTCGTCGAGTTGTGATAATAAGGCCCTTTCATGGGATATCGCCTGATCTAATGTCGTCTGCTTGTCTTTAAAAGCCTGCTCAGCACCATTCAGTTGTTTTACTAAGGTCGCAATTTTTGCTGTGATTTCCCCTATGGCTAAGGTCAGTCCATCGGCCTGTCTATATTGCTCAGGGATCTGCCTCTCCAGTTGGTCGACGGTTGTGCGAGCCTGGATAAGCAAGTCATTATCACTGGCCCCTTCCTTCTCTAGTGCCGCGAGTACCTCACGGCCGTTAGCCTGGATGGTCTTAACCTCTGCAAGCCGTCGGTCCAGTTTTTCTTTTTGTGACTTCAGGGCAATTAGGGTCGCAACACCCGATTGAACACCTTGTCGTTGCAGCTTTAACTCGTCAATCGCCTGCTGCGCATACACACCCAAACTTTGCTCAGATGCGGCCAGTTTATTGGCCAATATCTCAAGCTGACTACCAATCTGCGCCAAAGCGTCTTTAGCGACCTGCATCTTATCCCGGGCTTGGGTTTCTAACCCTCGCGCCGTTTCAACTTGCTGTTTGCTAATGCGTTCACTTTCAGATCTAGGTTTTGCCGGTTCTGGATGTTCTTTACTGCCGCAAACCGGGCAAGGTTGGTCTTCTTCCAATTCTTCAGCCAATAGTGCAGCCTGACCAGAATGCCAGGCCAATTCTGTTTTAGTCGCACTGTGTTTAGCCTGATCGAAGGTGATGGTTTTAGCTGCTACCTGCTCTTCAGCTTTGAGCTTTTGGGCCAAGGTAGCTGCAATATTGCCGCGAACTTTTTCAAGGCCCTCTCGTTCTATCAGTTTTTCGTCCAGCACTGTCAGTGCCTGTTGCTCTGGGATCAGCTTCTCCAACGCCTTTGCATGCTCAACCAGCACTTGTTCTTTTTCAGTAAATTCCTGCTCAAGGGTGTCCAACTCTCCCTTCTTATCATCGAGGCTACCTTGGCTTTTACTGGCGCTAGCCGTTTTAAGGCCGAGATCGACTCTGGCACTTGTCAGCTCTGTCATTTGTCTTTCATGGCGCTGCAGCTCAGCCTGCTCAGACTTTAGCCCATCTACTACACTGGCTGCTGACTTGGCCTTTGCCAATTGCTCGGAAGCTTGTATATGACTCTCCTGGGCAAGGGTCAAAGACGCTTTACACAACTCGTTCTGTTGGCGAACACTCGCTGACTTTTCAGCTTCAGACAGCTGATTGGTATAGACGTGATAGATCCCTTGCGCCTTCAACGATTGAGCTAATAGTGTTTGCTTGGTTTCAATCTCACCCACCTGGGCCTGCTTGATACTCAACTCGCCTTCTTTAATGGCCAATTCATCAAAGCAGTTATTCAGCGCGATAGCCTGGTCTTTGTTTCTTTGGGCGAGTTTTAGCTGTTCTTCCACCTTGCCCTTGACTGCCTCTGCCTCTGTTAGCTGAGGTTGCAATTGGCCTAACTCATCGTCAAGTTCTGCCTCAGAACTGACCTCTGCGCCTTGCAAAATACCCTTAATCTCACTCTGATGATGCTCGACTGCCTTTTGGATACCAGATGCTTTCTCTTTTAAGCTGTTTTCAATTTTCTTATAAATGTGAGTGGCAAATAACTTACTAAAAATCGCCTCCCTGTCTTTTGAATCAGCCAGTAACAACTCTCTAAATTTACCCTGTGGCAATACCATTACCTGACGAAATTGCTCAACGCCCAAGCCTATCAACCGCTTAATTTCATCGTTGGCCTCCCCAACACTTCTGGACACCATGAGACGCCCATCTGCTGTGCCATCGAGTTCACGAAGTTGGGCTTCTGCAGGCTGAGTGGTCGTGCCATCACCGTGTTTTTTAGCGCGAGCTTGCATGGGTACCCGGCGGATCAAAAATTGTTTATTGGCCAAAGCAAATTCGAGGCTGACCTCGGTCAACACCGAAAGATCCGCATGATCACAACGCATTTGCGTACCGTCACGCTCGTTGCCGGTTGTCTGCCCATATAAAGCAAAACAAATCGCGTCGAGAATGGAGGTCTTTCCGGCCCCCGTAGGACCATTGATCAGGAATAGGGGGTTATCCCCCAGGCGGGTAAAATCCACCTCTTCGTTATTGGCAAAGGGACCAAAGGCCTGAATACTTAGTTTTAAGGGCTTCATGCTGCGCCCTCCTGCTTGTTAATCTCGGTAATCGTCTGCCGGATGGCCTCATCCTGGTCTTCGCTTAGTTCTTGACCAGAGACCTGAACAAAAAAATCACGGAACATTTCAAGCTCGCCACGCTTAAGCTTCTCACGATTCATTTTTTGCTCGCCGGTGACCAACATGCCGGGTTTTTCAAGCTGGAGCACATTGGGATAAACCTCTCGTAACTTGGCCATCGGGTCCAATATCGCATGACGATCCGTTAAGCGCACCAACAAGTAGTCTTGGTTATTGGGGTCAACTTTGCCCTGCTCAAGAATGGCAGCGAATTCCCCCTCTAAAATGCGCATATCCCGCAAGGGCGTTAGGGGTAAATGTCGATGGGTTTTTAAACCCTTAGCGTCCATCTCTACCAAGGTCACGCCTTTCTTTTGATGCTGCTCTGAGAAGCTGTATTTCATCAACGAACCACAGTAGCGAATATGCTCTTCGCCACGGTACTGAGGACTGTGTAAGTGCCCCAAGGCAACATAATCAAATTCACGACAAGGCTGGTAACTCACCCGATCAGAGCCGCCGATAGATAAAGGCCGCTCCGAGTCAGACTCTTCTGATCCATCAATAAAACAGTGACTGATCAATACGTTGCTCATATCAGCGGACTTTTTCTCATTGATATGATTGACCAGATAACTGTGGGCCTCATCATACGTTGATACCTCTTCAGCAAATAAATTACGCACGGTTACCGGATCGTTGTAAGGCACACCATAAAACGCCACGTCGCCGTCAGCGTGGCAGATAAGCACCGGCTCAATAACCTTGCTCAAATCCCCTAGTATGTACAGGCCAGATTTGCTCAGCTGTTGCGCGCCAAAACTCAAGCGAGTGGCAGAATCATGATTACCCGGAATAAGAATCACCGGCACCTTCATTTCAAGGCAGATTTTATTCAGCAGCTTATCCAGTAAATCGACAGCTGCTGCTGGCGGGATAGAACGGTCATATATATCACCGGCAATAATCAATGCATCAACCGCTTCCTGCTCTATATAGGCGAGTAACTGATCAAGCACGTGTTGCTGATCTTCCAATAGTGAGACATTGTGGAATTGCCGACCAATGTGCCAATCCGAGGTGTGTATAAACTTCATTATATCCCTGTTGCCGTTCTATTTTATGAATTGTGGAGTGATGGGGATAATTTACTATCTGCTGATGGCGGTCAAGTAAATCCTAGGTCACTTGGGTATAAACAGACAAATGTGAGTAGTGGACATTCATGATGCACCCCCGTATCCATGGGCTGTAAATGTGCTGCACTTCTGGCTTGGATATAAGGTCAGTTTATGCGCAATTTGGAATGTGCATTTGCTCAGTCGCTTAGAATAATGTCACTTTTCAGTGGTGGTTAAAACACGTCGTGATTACGCTATTTTTATTCATCGCTGAGTGAGCAGATATTTAGGTGGATTGGTATTACCCATACTGCCCGAGCCGGGCACAGCAGATTTCGCGGCATTTGTGAAATCTGTCAGCCGCTCAGAACACAAGCGGGTGCTGTTAACAAATCAAGACAATGAGCCGTTGTTGATGCTTGATGCAGATGGTTTTGTTCGTGCGACCATCACCGATAATATATCCGTGATCAATGAAGATGCTTGATTTTTTAACTAAAGAGGATCAAGCTCCATTCAATGAAAATTGAACTGTCACCTGAGCTAAAAGCAGCCTTAGCATTACGTCATCGTAAAATACACGATGGACATGAGCGTGACCGGATAAAGGCGGTGTTATTACGCTCAGAAGATTGGGGCATTAAACAGATTGCTCAAGCACTTCGATTACATGAAGCAAGCATATCCCGCCACATTGATGAATTTTTAACACTTCATAAGCTCAAGCCTGAAAATGGGGGGTCTCAAGGTTATCTGAATGAGAAGCAAACGCAGCAACTCATCGAGCATCTATGTGATGTTGCCTATTTACACACGCACCAAATAGTAGCCTACATAGAAGAAACATTTAAGCTTCAGTACACGGTTTTTGGGCTCAACAAATGGCTACACCAGCATCAGTTCAGCTACAAACAAGCTAAAGGTGTGCCACACAAATTTGACGTGGACAAACAAGCGGCGTTTATTGCGCATTATGAACAATTAAAAGCCAGCCTAAACGAAAGCGAGCCATTATTATTTATCGACGCAGTGCATCCGACTCAGTGCATCCGACTCAGGCAACGAAAATCACATCAGGATGGATAAGAAAAGGCATGGACTAAGCGATTAAAACCACCGGCAGTCGCACTCGACTCAATATTGTTGGGGCGATCAGACTTGGGCATTTAGCGCAAGCGGTGATTGAGCAATATGATAAGGCCGTTAATGGTGAGTCGATAGTAAACTTCCTGACTAAAACCCGAGACGTTTATTCTACAAGTGGCACTATCCATCGGGTACTTGATGGCGCGGGGTATCATCGTTCGATTTTGGTGACAGAGGCAGCCAAAAGACGGGATATCACCTTGCACTATTTAGCGCCCTATAGTCCCAATTTAAATCCGATCGAACGCCTGTGGAAAGTGATGAATAAACATGCTAGAAATAGTCAATATTTCGCAACAACTAAAGAATTTCGAAGGCAAACAGGTCTATTTTTCACCACAACGTTGCCTGATATTGCTGATTCACTTGGCAGTACTATTAATGACAATTTTCAACAATTCAAACCTGCACCTTGAAGATGCTTGGGTATAAATAACGTTGGAGAAGTATATGAGTTTAGATAGAGTTGCCCATTTACCTTCGGTTAAACCACCCAAAATTTTCTCTTGGTGAGCCGCGTAAGCGGCATCTAAAGTAAAACCACGAAAGGCTTGTTTAACGGTTACCGCTTCGCTAGAAATCCAGCCACTGTCTGGGGTATTATTGCGATCTTGCCTTGTCATTGCGGCGTGTAAGCCAAAAAATGGATTGGAGAGTTCTACCGGGAAATCAGAACCAAAAGCCACAGGGGAGCCTTGTTTTAAAAACGTTTGCCATGTGTAAGCCCCTTTTAGTCTATTAGCACCTACCCTGTCTTCTGCTATATTCATGTCACTGGTGGCATGCGTAGGTTGCATGGCGGGTATAATGTTCAACGTTTTAAAGCGAGGAATATCATCTACATTAATGACTTGGGCATGTTCAACACGGTTACGCAGTGATTTACCTCCAATTCGACTAAAACTGTCGGCAAACTTATGTGGACTCCCCCTTGTCAACAACAAAAATAATAACACAAAGAAATAAATGCATACTTATGTACGAGCTCTAAAATGAGAAGCTATCTCTGGCTCTTTGATATTTACGCGAACTAGTTGTCAAATCTGTTAAGCGAGTTTAAAACTCTCTGTTGGCTACTGACTAAACTAGCTGATTTTTATCTTCGTTTTGCATTTTTGTTGTTTGAACTCGTTTAAACTTAACTTTTATATTCTTTGCTTTTTAAGCTGCCAATAACTCCGCTTTATATTCTGTGCCTTGAGTGAGCATCGCGAAAGCTGTTCTTACTGTTTTATTGGCAAGTGCTACTGCCGCACACTTTTTACCTCGTCGCTCAACTAACCCTTTAATCCAAAAATCTTTTGTCGTTTTGGCTTCTCGCATAACTGCTTGATTAACCGCGGCCATTGCACCACAAACAAGCTGACTTCTTAGTATGCTATTTTTGCAGTGTCTTCCTATTGAGCCTAATTTAACAACCCCTCCTGATGAATGCTGAATAGGCGTTAAACCAATACAAGCTGAGGCATCTTTACCTTTACTAAATACGCCTATATCTGAGCAACCAAGAGCAAGGTACAGGTTAATCGCATTCATGGTACCAACACCTTCAAGTTTCAGTAGTCTTTTGCAATCAGAATGAATAACAACTGACTTTTCTAAGCAATCATCATAGCACTGAACCGCTATAATCAATTCCTTCAACAATTCTTTAGCCGTATAAATCGCTGTTCGACACTCTGCCGACAAACCGTTTTCTGCGTCTTCCAATACATCTTCTATCGCGCAGATCATGCCGCCTTTTCTATTGGGTATTCGAATATTCAGCTCTAATAATAAAGAAACCAATTGCTTTTGCGACGCGCCTTGGTGTTTTACCGCTAATTCTCTTAACCGTTTAATCGATTGTAATTGTTGCTGCTCAACCGTTTTTCCACCAATGAAGGTTACATCGGGTAATAATGCCGCCTGGACAATAGCCAAAGCATCATTTTTATCTGTCTTTTGATTTTGTCGCACTACCGCAACCAATTTAGCTGAAATCAAGCGCGCATCATGACCTGCTTCAATCGCTTTTTGTTTCCAATAATTTGATGTGCCACATGCTTCAAATATTATCGTTGCAGGTTTGTTTTGGAAGAGCCAACAAAGAAATTCATTCGGTGTCATTTCAACATTTGACTGCACCTTTTTGTTTCTATAAATACAAACTTGAATAACTTCTTTTGCTAAATCAACACCAACTCTAGTACGATACATATCAGGACTCTCTATAATATATTTGTGTAGGAACGATTATCTTACCCCACCCTCCAGGGTGTGGGGGAGTCCAATTATCTGTTACGTGTCCGTTATTTAATTGCCTTGTTAGCTTTCGCGTAATGCTCACTGAAAACTCTTTTGCCATTTTTAATGTTAAAAAATTAATAGAAAGATGACGGTGCCAATATGAAATAAAATAGTGCAGACCACCAAACTAACGGGCTTTCATCTGGAATAATAAATATTCGAACTAAAATAGAAACTAAAAACAGACTCGATATTGTTATTAAACTATTTCTAGCCCAGACGTCTCCCCAAATATGGGTAAGCAATTTAATATTCTTTACGCTAATTACAGCGGTTATTCCTAAAAGTATTATTAAGGATTCATGCCTTCCGTTTACAGCATGAATCGCAGCAAAAAAAGGGATTAAGAAGTAAATAAATAAAGAATTGGAATACTCCTCTTTAGCCTTCTTTTTCTTGAAACCTTCTGGATTTATGTGTTTCTCAATGTCTTCAGAACCTGCATTCGCAGGACAACCACAAAATTCACACCTATCTAAGTTTGGCTCGTTGCCCGCCTGGCAGGCCTGACATGTCCATCTATATCCTGACATTATTCTCCACGCTCAACAGAAAGCTAACGTCTTAGTGTTTGTACGGCGTGCTTTTGCCGTATAAACCTGTGTTGAACGGGTTGTATACCACGTCTCTAATTGTTGGTTTTATTTATGCTATAGGAATTTGTAATTTTTGCAAAGGTGAGGTGAACGACTAATTTGTGGAAGATGTTTACGATCACCTGTTTTTTATTCATTATTTTCTATTTCTCACGTCGATTGTGGGCCCTTTTTAATCTGTATTATAGCCAACTGGCAATTCAGACAACAAGTCATCCACCGAATAACATTTTCGGTATTAAATTAGCCATCATGTGCTCTGTTAAATTGAATCAGCCGGTTAAACGATAGACCTCTCCTGTGTTGTGTAGATGAGCCGGTAGTACATTCAATCCCACCAACAATAATTCCCCTTGTTTACATTTCGGGCATGCCCAATGATGCCTACAAGGTTCGGGTGGAGAGTCCTTTTTATTTAGTGTGTCACCCTGTGTTTGTTTCTGAATGAGTGTGAGTTTCTTGCCCCGACAACAATTGGATAAAAACCCATAGTGCCGTACTCGCATAAATCCCTTGGGCAGGATATGGCTTAGATAACGCCGAACAAACTCAATCCCACTTAACGTCATCGTCTTCAGTCCTTTAAGTTGCCGATAGTCTCTGTAATAAAACGTGACGTTTTGCTCATCGACACTGCGCAAGCGGGTCTCACTGAGCATCCCTTTTTGCGTATAACGGGATAAATACTTAATGACCGTTTCGGGCTTGGTTAGACAGGCCTTGCTGTACACGCACCAAGGCATAGACATCAGCTTATCCGCGTCTGGAATACTGACCTTACGCGACCTTAATGCCTCAAACACACGTGACAAGGCTTTCACCGGAAACAGGTAATCGGTTTTCACTGACTGCCAATGGTTAGCCGCATCTAATACGCCTCCTGGCACCAGACAATGCATATGAATATGCTGGCTTAACGTTTGCCCCCACGTATGTAACACCATCGTTATCCCTAATTGCCCCTTAAGGCGTTTACGGTTGTGGGCAAACTTATTTAACGTCTTTGAAACAGCCTCAAACAGTGCACTGTACAGCTCAGATTGAGCGTAATGGGTGATG
>JAWUXW010000178.1:0-9344 GCA_034111125.1 Paraglaciecola sp. | reverse complement strand
GAACGACCTGAACGGTCTCGCAAGTAATAAAGTTTAGCACGACGAACATCGCCACGACGTTTCACTGCAATTGAGCCAATTGCCGGGCTGTGTGTTTGAAATGTACGCTCAACACCTTCGCCGTTAGAAATCTTACGAACTGTAAAAGCAGAGTGTAGGCCACGGTTACGCTTAGCGATTACAACGCCTTCGTATGCCTGAAGACGCTCTTTTTCGCCTTCTTTAACACGTACTTGAACAACTACTGTATCACCAGGCGCGAAGTCTGGAATATCAGTTCTTAGCTGCTCTTCTTCGATTTTCTTGATGATATCTTGATTTACTTTACTCATCATATCCTCTCATTCTAGATTAACTGTCATTGTGCTGCGCCAAGTCCTGCAGATATTCATCTAACAGTACCTGTTGCTCCTCAGTCAGAGCTAAATCGTTTAATAAATCAGGGCGTCGTTGCCAGGTTCTACCTAGCGACTGCTTTAAGCGCCACTGCCTAATTTTTTTATGGTCACCACTTAACAACACTCCGGGAACCAAACTGCCTTGCAATTTCTCTGGCCGGGTATAGTGCGGACAATCCAGCAAGCCCTCGCTAAAGGAATCTTGCTCGGCGGACTGTTCATGCCCTAATACACCGGGTACAAATCTCGCTACAGCATCCATTAGGATCATCGCCGGTAGTTCACCGCCACTTAACACATAGTCGCCAACAGACCATTCCTCGTCTATCTCAGCTTCGATGACACGTTCGTCGATACCTTCGTAACGACCGGCAACTAAAATCAGACTTTCATTCTCAGAAAGCTGTTTTACACCACGTTGATCCAGTTTTTTTCCCTGAGGTGATAAGTAAATCACCTTAGTTTTTTCCCCTGCCGCCTTTTTGGCTGCATGGATTGCGTCTGTTAATGGCTGAACCATCATCAGCATCCCTGGGCCACCGCCGTATGGTCGGTCGTCTACAGTACGATGTTTGTCGTGAGTAAAGTCTCTTGGATTAAAACACTCTACCTGCAACACGCCGTTTTTAACGGCTCGTCCTGTCACGCCCTGTTGGGTAAAAGTCTGAAACATTTCTGGAAACAGACTCACTACACCAAACCAACGACTGGTTTTTTGTGACATTAAAATGCCGGATCCCAGTCCACCTCAATGGTCTTTGCCTCGCGGTTCACCTGTTTAACCACTTGGTCAAGCAAGTAAGGAACCATGCGTTCTTTTTGACCGAAAGCATCATTGATATTGGCTTTAATTAACATAACGTCATTAGCACCGGTTTCGAATAACTCTTTCACCACACCCAAGCTATAACCGCTTACGGTTACTACTTGCATGCCAACCAACTCACGCCAATAAAACTCATCACCCTCTAGTGGAGGTAGCAAAGATGCTTTGATAGAAATCTCAAGATTTTTGACGCTTTCAGCATCATCTCGACTTTCAACCCCAACTAATTTGGCAACAAGACCTTTATTGTGGGTTCGCCACTGGTCAACAACGACTTCTTTGCCTTCACCCGGTTGACCTAACAACCAAGGCTTATAGGTAAAGATGCCATCTAAATCATGGGTATGTGAGATGATTTTGACCCAACCTTTAACACCGTAAGGTGCACCGATTTTGCCAACCACCAATGTGTCAGACGCGTGACTCATTTATACCTCATTATACTTTTTACTAAAAAAGACAGAAGCAATTAAGCCGCTGCTTTCTGAGCATCTTTTACCAAGCGTGCAACACGGTCGGATAGGCCTGCGCCTACACCAACCCAATGCTCAACACGACCAAGATCGAGACGTAAACGCTCTTCTTGACCCTGTGCAGTTGGGTTGAAAAAACCAATGTTTTCAATGAAACGGCCATCGCGTGAACGACGACTGTCTGCAACCACTACTTGATAAAATGGACGCTTTTTAGCACCACCACGCTGTAAACGAATAGTAACCATATATATGCCTCAAACTCGTTGTAGCGTTAACGTTAACTTATGTACCTTATTATTTTGCCAAAAAACTGGCAGATAAAAGGACGCCGTATTGTACGGAATGTGGGCTTCAATGCAAGGCTTATATACTCTAGTAGGCGGGATATGCAGATTTGCTAACGTAAAAATTTAATTCTCCGCTACCGGGGATAAATCCAGTGACGCGGGGTGGTTATTAACCCTTACCTTGAGCTGAATTTGCCAACTCAATAGCCTTACCATCCTGGCTAAAAAACAATAGGTCATCAAAGCTCGCGCTGAGCATTAGCGCTTGCCCTTGCTGATAGTTGGTCTCGCCAGCGGATAATATTTTCAAATCATCATCCCCGCTAACGCGCAGATGCACTAACACTTCATCACCCAAGTATTCGGTATATTCTACCCTGCATGGGATGCCGTGCATTTTATTAGCTCTTAACTTCTTTGCTCTGATCGCCACGTTGACCATGGAACCTTGTAAATGAGCTGGCACAAAACAAGGTATGAGAAAGTTATCTGCCAGATGCACACCCTTGGCATTAAGTTCGGCGTTAAAGATGTTAATTGATGGATAAGCGAAAAATTCCGCCACATATTGATTATTAGGGCGATTAAACAAGGCCTCTGGCGTACCTATCTGCTCAACCCCCCGCTCACTAAACAAGATAATACGATCCGCCAGGGCAATCGCTTCTACCTGATCATGAGTCACAAAAATACTGGTGGTATTTAGACGTTGATGCAACTGTTTGAGCTCACCCCGTAAATGATGACGTAAAATAGGGTCAAGATTGGATAAGGGTTCGTCAAACAAAAATACTTGTGGCTCACATAACATAGCGCGCCCCAAGGCCACACGTTGCTTTTGCCCCCCAGACAATGCCGAAGGCTTGCTGTCCAGTAGATTGGCAATATTAAGTTGCTGGGCAACGGCTGTTATCTTTTGCCGGGCATCATGCTGACTGATCCCCTTAAGTGTTTGACTAAAACCGATGTTTTGCGCCACTGACATGTGGGGATAAAGTGCATGATGTTGAAATACCATGGCTACCTGCCTATCAACGGCCGGTGTGCCATCGACTCGCTGGCCGTTCATCCAAATTTCGCCGGACTGAATAGGCTCAAGTCCAGCCAATACCCTTAGAATTGTTGACTTTCCCACACCTGAGGGACCAACCAATACAATGAACTCCCCCTGCTCAATGTCCATGCTCAAATCCCTAAGACAAAAGACTTCATCCCCGGAACCAAGCTCAACATTAACGTTTTTAAGGGAAATCGCACTCATAGCTAATTTAAAAAACTCTTATACATGAAGCAGATAGTTTACCTAAATGTTGAATGGGAAGCACATAGATTGATAAATACGAGGGGAAATAATATTGGGCAGATAAAAGCAATGTCTTCATGAATAGGAGGAAATATTACTATTATCAGATGTTCGTTTTAGCAAAGTATCATACCTAGCCCATATAAAGTAAAACTTTGCCAATTAGATAAGCTAATGCCTGTTTCTGACTGGCAGGTCATACCGAGTTCGGCGATAAACGGATGAAAAAATTCGTCAGAAAATCGTTCGCGCTGCACCGATTTATCGATATAAGACTTAAGTTAACCCTGACCCTGTCTTACTACCGCCACTCACTTGGGTGCTGGTATCAAGGTTAACATTAGGACCGTTTAACGACATATCCGTTGAGTTTTGATTCGGGTCGCTAGGGTTCACCGTATCGTTTAAGCCCACATTGGCACTCAGACCTATGCCTTGCTGGGTATTAAAGCCGCGGTTGCTTAAGTCGGTGTGGCTTATTGTGCCGGTGGTGCGGTTAAGATTGCCTAAGTCGTTGCCGTTTGCATCAAGCGTTATCATGGCTTGTTAATTGCAATTTTGTGCAGTTTATTAGGGGCGTTAGTTTTTTTATCTAATGTTGGTGCTAGTCAATTGTAATCCATTGGATTACAATTTTTTTTGTGCAAACAATCGTCGAATTACCCGAATATAAAAAGCAAGTTCAAAATCACCTTTCTGAAAGTGATTCTGAGCTTTTAATAAATTATTTAACCAGATCTTTGAACAGAATAAACGAGCCTAAAGATTTACTTACTTAAGACTCATTTGTTAATTGGAATATACTGCCATCGTAATTAAAGGCAAAATAATTTTTTTGGCTGCTCGTTAACATGGCTGTCCTGTTAATTTCTGCTTGGGATCAGCACTGTCTTGGTAAAAATGAGCATGGTCCATCCAACCACTGTGATCGTGGGCAAGCTCGCCCAGTTGGTAATCCAATTGCTGCATGATCTCAAACGCTTGACCAACACATTCGTCTTTCAACGTCCACTTTTCAATTACATGTATCATTACGGTTTCCTTAAATATTTAGCCCTTTTACTTTTAACAGGGCTGTATTGGTTTTTATCGTTCTACCGCTTGCAATGTTTTTTCAAGTGCAACCAAGATTTTGTCAATCCATGCCAAATGCTCAGATTTCATTAAACACATTCTCACAGCAACAACATTCGGTTGTGTCCAGTAGTTCTCAGCCACTTCGCCAACAAACTGTGGGTCGAGCGTATTAAGTGCCAGGTATAAATGTTCAGACTCTGCCAACTCAAAAAACAACTGAGCTTTAGTCGACGATTGCGCTGCGGTGTCAGCCTTTATCACAAAGTTGACAATATCTAACTGAGGTTCAACAATCAGTTCCAACCCATCATGTTGCTTGATCCAATCGGCAAGTTTTTGGCCTGCTGTCAAAGAGCTGCCCAGCATTTTTGCAAATTCACCTTCTTTGACCAATGGATAGAGCTTTTGAGTGGCCCATAACGCACACGCCGTTGCGCCAGCTCTGGAACATTCCAAAGTGATCTCGCCCAAATGCATTTGATCTGATGAAAAATAGGTGTATGGCGAATCATGCTTATAAAAGCGGCCAACCGATTGGTCTTTAAAAATGACACAGCCACAACCATATGGCTGCATACCGTGTTTATGCGGATCAACCACGATTGAATCAACATGTCGAATACATTCATACGCCGCATGAGCACTCGCCGACAACTGCTCACTAAGGCCGAAATAACCGCCATAAGCTGAATCAACGTGTATCCTGACATCATATTTGTTTTTCAAAGCGACAATCTTATCTAACGGGTCTATCGCTCCAAAACCGGTTGTTCCGAGTGTTACAATCACGGTTCCTACATCACCTTGAGCCAGGCGCTGCTCCAATGCATCACAATCCATCCGACCTTGATTGTCACAACCGACCAATTCAATAGGGGTATTGATCACTGAACACATTCTGGTGTGAGTATAATGAGCTTGTTCAGAAACCAAAATCACTTTGTCAGGATGGATATTCCTCGCCACCCACAACGCTTCGAGGTTGGCAATGGTTCCACCCGAGGTCAAATGACCAAGGTAATTATCAAAACCGAACATGCTGGCAATTTCTGTAACCGCCTCTTTTTCCAATGCTGAGCTGGCCAATCCACCATCAAGTGCGTGGTTATTTGGATTAACAAACATACTCAAGTAATAGGCAATTTGTGCTATCGCTACCGGTGGTTTTAACATTTGACCGACATACATTGGATGGAAATAGGGGTAGTTGTTTTGCATTTTAGTGCCTAACTCCCCTATAATTTGTTCCATCTGGGCTTCATTTGACAGTTCAGAGTGAAACTCTGGCAAGTCTGTAAATCCTTCTTTAAGCTTGGCAAGTCCATGTTTGAATATATTCAGGTACTTGTCTTCTTCCACATAAAACATTAGATACTCTCCTTAAAACGGATTTTTTTACTTTTAAACATTACTGGGCGTCCAAACACTCGTCTGACTGTCAATCAGTTCAACTTGTACGTCAGCATCAAACCACTGAACCAGTTTTTCTCGCAGCGTTTGCATAATCTGCTCAATAGTCTGACTTGACACACAATCGAGTATTTCGGACACCATAAAAATATTTTTACTGTCTGGGGTAACCAGACCTTTTTCTGATTGTCGCCACACAAAATGCCTAGTGATCACGTCTTTTTCATCAAAATAAGTGATTTCATTTTCGCCAAGACTAACAGCGTCACTACTGCCCATTTCATAAAAAGGCTCACCACCTTTTGAATATCCCAGACGCAGTCGATTTCCTGATAACGCATCAATATCCCAAGCGCCAAGCGAAACGCTATGTCGCATCGACAAGGCATTGTAAAAATTGACCAAAGGGTTAATTTCATACAAACCCTTGCCAGCTATAACCCGCTTGGTCAATAACTCAACCGAAGACTGATATTTCTTGACTGACAACCCAATTTCTTTAAAGAAACCCCGCCAGGCCTGGATATACGGATGGGATTGAGCATTGGCGTACTGCCAATTGTTTTGTAAATCAAGGCAAACCTCATTTTCGAATTGTTTAACTGCTTGACCATTGCCCTGGACATTGACGTTTTTGGCATAGACGACAATAAATCGAAGGGTTGGGCACTTCTGTGATATCTCATTATCAATACTAAACATAACTCGCCTCTTTAAGTTTCATTAACTGATGCTGAAAGTTGATGCTGAAAGTCGCTTAAATAACTTTCGGTTTTACAGAAACTGACTCTGACTTTGTTAATATCCGTGTTGTTCGACATAAATAGACTGCCGGGTACTGTCGCAACCTTTTGATCGTTAAGTAGGCTCATAGCAATTTGTCTATCACAAACACCACAGAACAAATCTTCTGTTGAAGCCATAATAAACCAGCCACCCTGACTGCTGTCCACCTCGATACCCAAAGCTTTTAAAATTTGCGTCACGATATTTTTACGAAGTGTAAACCGCTGCTTGATAACGTCATGCCCAGCTCGAAAATCATCATAGTGATCCGACAGACAATGGACTAAAGGTGTAGGAAGTGAACATTGATAATTTGTGACAATGTCACGCAGTTTTTCGGTCAACTTTTCGGGATGAATAAGATAGCCTATCCGCCAGCCAGTGATCAAAAACCGCTTAGAAAAACTGTTACAGATAATGGTTCTATCTTGCATGCCTGGATAACTGGCCATCAGCGCAGCTTCAGGTTTATCAAAGACATAATCTTGATAAACCCGATCTTCAATGCAATAAATATCGTGTTGACGACATATATGGCTGAGCTGAGCATACTCATCATCAGAAAGTACACGTCCAGTCGGGTTGTGTGGACTGTTTAAGATGATTACTTTGGTTTTACCGTTAATCGCACCCAAAAGTTTGTCAAAATCAATTGTCCAATCACCCATCGTCAGCGCCACAGGCTTGATTGTTCCACCGGCCAGCGCAATTTGACTAGCGTATGGCGGAAAATAAGTTTCAAAGACAATGACTTCATCACCTTTAGACATCAACGCTATCATCATGCCTTGAGTCGCCCCGCTGACCAAAGTACATTGTAGTTGCGCGTCGACAGCCAGAGCGAATCGTTGACCGTACTCGGTCGTTATTTGTTGGCGCAAAGCAATCAACCCGTCAGGATCTGCATATTGATGGATAGCAACATTTTGTGGCCGCTTGAAATAATCAGCCACAAAATCATGCACTGCGTCAACCGGAGTTCCCATTGACAAATCAAGCGCGTTAGATTGCGCAGCAAGTAAAGAGATCTCCTCTATAGTAGAAGGCATTTGCATCGTTTAAGCAGGCTCAACAAACAAAGAATGAACGTGTGAATCGTTCACATTTGGTCTGCCGTTCCAATCCCAAGCCCCACTAACAGACAGATTCGCACCAGAAACGTAGGACGATTGCTCGGACGCCAAAAAGACAATAGCATTAGCGATATCTTCTGGTCGGCCCAGTTTTTTCATTGGCACCCTTTCAATCATCCACTGCTTTTGAGCTTCCGGTAAATGCCCGTTATCAATTAGACCTGGGGATACACAGTTAACCCTGATATTGTAAGGTGCCAACTCCTCAGCCATCGACTGGGTCAAGATTGCAGCGCCGGTTTTTGCCACTGAATAGGCCGATACGTTAGCCGAAGCACGTACCAGATTATTGGTGCTCAAACCGATGTTGATGATACAACCGCTTTGCTGTTCTTTCATTTTAGGGATCACAAAATGCGACAAATAAAAGATGCTGTTCAAGTTGCTGTTGATCACGTCTTGCCATTCGGTGATAGACATATCTTCGACAGCTTTAAAAAAGAAATCTCCGACGTTATTGACCAGCAAATCAATATGCTGCCAACTTTCCATTACCGCATTGAACATAATTTCAACACTCTGAGGATCAGTTACATCTGCTTGAACGACCAAACACTGCTGACCTTTACTGACAACTTGCTGTTTGACGGTCTCGGCTGCCTGTTCATTTTGAAAATATACAACGACAATATCGTAACCCTGACTCGCCAATTCTAACGCGATGGTTTTACCTATAACGCGTGAACTTCCTGTAACTAAAGCTACTTTTGAATGATTCATTGAACCCTCGATTTAATTAACAAATAAGTGATGTTGCATATTGTTAAGCCACGCTCATCGGATCAGACTCTTGCTTTGCTTCATCAAGTGAAGCAATGTAACGCGAAAATGCCTCAAACTCTGCCAGCAGATGATCAAAACTATCAACGGCATAAAAGACTTCTTGCAACTTTTTGTCGTCTATACGAGATTTCAGCACGTCTTTAAGTTTGAAGTCTTTGACAATATTCGGATTTGAGTCCATATGTTGCAATTCTTTGGTTGATGAAATAATCGCACCACCGTACGCCTTGTTGTTCTGCTGTCGTATCACACCGACTTCAACAGTAAACCAGGAGAAACGGTTGATAAGTTTCGCAACATAAGTGTTTTTGGGGTATTTGAGTGCTAGACGGCCAATTTCCTGACAATAATCAGCAAAAACTTGATTATGTAACATTGGGATGTGCCCGAAAGCATCGTGAAAATAGTCGGGATACGGTGTAAAGGCCGGATCGTCTCTTAAAAATTTGCCAACCGGAAATTTTTTATTGGACATGGCTTGATAGAATAATTCGTATTCTATTAATCCTTCGGTAAAAATACCTTCCCAGCCCGTCAACTCAGACAATTTCGTATTAATAGCAGGCAACGACGGTAACCATTGATCAGATATTTCAAGTTTACCAATGCCTTCCCAATGTACGTCACAAATCAATGTTTCATGATTTAAACAATCGACAAATAGGGACTGCCATTTTTGATTATTTTCGGCAATATTAACTTCCATTTTATTCCTTACTTTTATCTCATAGGTAGGATCTTAAGAAGCAACTATTTGAAAAATAAGCTTTAAGTTGTGCTCAAAGCGTGATCAAATAGCTCTGTAAAAAACAAACGGTCAACGACAATGAGCACAATCACCACTATACCTCAGCTGCGCCAGCAA
>JAWUXW010000177.1:0-10084 GCA_034111125.1 Paraglaciecola sp. | reverse complement strand
TAAGGCTGTCGATAAGACAAACAAAAGTAAGACAACTAAGGGCGAAGAAACCAGTATAAAGATCATACTGGCGACCTTAAACATCATTAAACGTGAAGGTATGCGGGGTGTTCGCCATCGCGCTGTAGCCAGCGAAGCGGGAGTTCCTCTTGGTACGACCACTTATCATTTCAAAAATATCGAAGAGCTTATTATCTCGGCTTTTAGCTATTGGCGCGTACAAACAGACATGTCGACCAACCCTCTAGTTGTCGAAATTGATGAATATTTCACCAACAATGCGCCTAGGCTAATCGCCACCGAGGAAGGCAGAAATGAATTAGCAACCACCGTCTATCACTATGTAGTTGACTATGAAATTGATCAAATTGAAAATCGCCACGACAATCGAATCGTTGAACTAGCTTTCTACCATGAGAGCTTACAAAACGACCGTCTGCGAGAAGAAGTATTTTCCTATTGGAAAAATGAGCTGGTAGGACTGACACGTTTTTATGAGCTTGCCCATACCAGCGACCCCGAGTCCGATGCTCGCATCACTCAAAGTGTATTTCACCAGCTTGAGAGAGAAGCGATGATGCAAGGCGACAACTACGACATCGATACTATCCGCAATGTGATCAAACGTACCATCAACATCATCTTCAATGCCAAAATAACTGACTAGCCGCAAAAGCTTGCGATATAACCGTACTATGGTACAGTTCTGCTCATTATAAAAATTGATTAAGATATGAGCAATGCAAAACGATCCCATTTTCAGCAAAATTGTCGAACTCGCCGACGCCTCTGTCGCTCGGCTAGATCCGACAAAAGTTAAATGGCAATGGGGCGAAGCGCTCTACACCTACTCTTTATACTTACTAGACAAACAACTAGGACAAAACCGCTACCTTGATTTTAATCGTGCCTATATGGATGCCCATATAGAAAAGGGCTATCGGGTTGATCAATCAGATACTGCTGCCCCTGCTCTTACTGCCTACGCACTTTATTTAGAAACAGGTGAGGAAAAATATAAAGCCGTCGTTGACCGCGTTGTTAACTACATGAAAACCGCTGAGCGTGTACTGGAATACATGCCCAATCATCTAGGCAACTCGCCAGAAAGCTGGATGTATCCGAAAAGCGTATGGGTAGATTCAGTCATGATGTATGGAGTATTTACCAGCTGGTATGGCAAAACTGCAGGAGATGACGAGCTGTATGACTTTGCTCGTCGTCAGCCCTTTTTGTTTGCACAGTATCTGCAAGACCCACAAGACAAACTCTTTTATCACAGCTATTGGACCAAAGGCGGCCACACCTACCCTAAGCACAAATTATATTGGGGGCGCGGCAACGGCTGGGTAATTGCAGGCCTACCAAAAGCAATTGAAAACTTCAGTATTGACAGCGACGAGCGTAAGCAAGCTATTAGTATTGTGCAAGAAACGTCTAAAGCACTGTTGCCATATCAGCGTGAAGATGGATTTTTTGAAACTGTATTTAACAAACCCGGTAAAACCTATATAGAAAGTAGCGGTACCGCATTAATTGCTGGTGGTTGGCTACAAGGCATTAAAGATGGCTATTTGGATAGCAGCTACCGCGCACCGGCAATGAAGGCACTAGAAGCTGTTGTTAACTGCTTGGAGTATAAAAAAGGCCTGTTAAGTATGCCGCTAATAAGTGGTCCAACAATACCCGTACAATTACTGCCTTACTTGGGCTACAAGCTAACGCCTCGCGCCAACGACTGGGAATATGGCTTAGCGTCGTTAATCTTTGCCGGTATTAACTACCAACAATTAATTGACGCTGAAAATAGCTAGGCAGAGCCAATTATGTTGAATGCGCCACTATTAAAAACCCGCGAGAAAATAATATTTGGTACCGGCGATATTTTTATCGGTGGCTCGCAAGTTATTATGGCGTTTTATTATCTGCGATTTTTAACCGATGTTATTGGCATCTCACCTGCGCTAGCCGGTACCGTCGTACTTATTTCTAAAGTATGGGATGCATTATCAGATCCACTTATGGGTGTGATCAGTGATAATACCCGCACTCGCTATGGGCGTCGTAAACCATATTTTGTGCTGGCATTTTTTGGCATTATCTCCTCATTCATTATGTTGTGGTATCCGGTTGCTTTTGACAGCGACACCAAAAAATTCATTTACGTTTTACTGACCTACATTTATTTCTCAACCGTCTCTACGGTCTGCTTAGTACCCTATTCATCAATGAGTAGTGAGATAAGTACAGACTATGAAGAGCGCAATAAAATTAATGGCATACGGCTGTTCTTTTCACAGGTGTCGTCGCTAGTGGCTGCAGTACTGCCGCTAACGGTAGTTGGCATGTATAACGACCCAGCCAAAGGCTGGCTAGTTATGGCGGTAGTGTTTTCAATCTTCTATGCAATCCCCTGGCTGTTAATGTTTTTCTTCACCCATGAACGGGTGCCGATGACCGACGACAAAAGTAAATTTACTATCAAAACATTTTTACAACCGTTTGAAGTTAAATCGTTTCGCAAACTAATTCTTATGTACTTTTTAGCCTATCTGGCAATGGATGTAGTCGCCGCTATTTTTCAATATTACATGTTTTACTATTTAAACCGTAAAGACGAATCTGACTTGGTAATTGGCACCATGCTGATTGCTCAAATTGTATTAATTCCGGCAGTCGTTATGCTGGCAAATAAGTACGGTAAAGCCGAAGTTTATCGATATTCAATTATCATTTGGTTGATTGGCGCCTGCCTGCTGGCAGCCTACCAACCCACCTGGCCAGACTATGCCATTTACGTTATAGCGGCGATTATAGGCAGCGGCGTAGTAGGTTGCGTAGTGATGCCTTGGTCTATCTTCCCCGACGTTACCGACGTGGGCGAACTACGCTTTGGTTACCGCATTGCAGGCTCTTTTAGTGGCGTAATGACATTTAGTCGGAAATTTTCAGGCGCTATTGGCATCTTTACAGTGGGCATTATTCTAGAACTTAGTGGTTACCTACCCCCAGTAAAAGGCATGATAGATGGCAGTTACACCGAAACCTTACAAACTCAGCCAGACAGCGTGATTACCGCTCTACAACTTATTGTGTTTGTAGTACCCATGCTATTGCTAATACCGGCATTTTTTATTGCAAAAACCTACCCCCTAGACAAGCTCACTCATAACAAATTAAGGCGTTACTTAGAATTTCGTCGAGGTGAAGAAGACAGCTCTAATTTGTCTGAGCAAGAAGTCAAAACCATTACCAAGCTGCTAGTTTGATTGATTCAATAAGGCAATGAAATGAAAAAAGGCTTAATCATATTTTGTACCATCATTATTACTGTAATCGGTATCACGGTATATGAACATTGGCGAAATTCAGCAATTGAAGAGAACCCCTCTCGTGATCGCAGTTTAAAACTTGATGTTAACAACAGTAAAATTTTGCATGCCATAGAACATGGACAGAAATACGATAGCGCTATTTTTGATGATACCTACACATGGGTTTCAAATCGCTTTGACGCCTCTGATTTTCGCCTACAGTCGCTAGCGCGTATTCTCTATGAGCACAAAGAAAAAATTACCGACAGCGAATATCAAATCATTAAAAAAACCTTTACCGAATTTAAGTACTGGATGGATCAACCTGGCAGCGACGGCATGTGCTATTGGTCCGAAAACCATCAATTATTATTTGCCGCTTCAGAATTTTTGGCAGGCCAATATTGGCCGGAAGAAACATTCCCCAATGCAGGTATTACTGGCCTTGAACATAAGGCCATGGCACGGCAAAGATTACTCATCTGGTTGGAACAACGCTGGCTGTATGGTTTTACTGAATGGTATTCCAATACTTACTATGTAGAAGATATCGCGCCGCTAGCTAATCTAATCGACTTCGCCGACGACGAAGAAATAGTCATCAAAGCAAAAATAATCCTAGATTTACTACTGTATGACTTAGCTTCACAATCGTTTCAAGGAACCTTCATTGCCTCTAGCGGCCGCATGTATGCCGATGGCAAGCGCTATGGCGAGAACAACTCGATGCAGGCTGTTAGCGACAGTATTTGGGACCCTGCTCGCTGGGGGCATGAGCCTAGTAACCGTATTGGCATGGATTATAACTTTGTAACCATTAACAATTACACCCAGCCGCCGGTTATTAAAGCCATTGGCGAAGACGATTCTCGTACAGTAATAACTAAAGCCACTAATGGTTTAAATTTAACCGAACTAGCCGATAAAAGCTTAAATGGCACGCAACAGCCTCAAATAATGATGCAATGGGCAATGGAAGCATTTTCTAACGACTTAATAATAGAAAATACCGTTGCCTATCTTGATCAAAACAATATGTTTGGCAACGATTTTCTGCACGATTTTAAAACCTTTAACTTAAGTATTTTTACCAAAACAGGTTTACTACCCGCTGTTAGCCGAATGTTAAATCCAGTCAGTAATGGCGTAGCCATTCAACGCGCCAATACCTACAACTATAAAACACCCGATTACATGTTAACTACAGCCCAGGCCTATCATCCCGGTAGTTTTGGCGATCAGCAACATTTATGGAATGCCACCTTATCCCGTAAAGTTAGTGTCTTTACTACCCATCCTGCCAAAGTTTTACCTGACAATGGTCGCGTGACGGGTTCGCCCAATTATTGGGTTGGATCTGGCCGCTTTCCCCATGTCGTCCAAAATAAAAATGTAGTGCTAAATATTTTTGACCTCCCGAAAGAACCCACCTTTATGGAAAAATATGTTCTGCCCTATACCCACGCACATTTTCCAAGCCAACGTTTTGATCAGACCATTATTGACAACAACTACGCCTTTGGTCGCGTGGGCGACACCTATGCAGCATTGATTGGAAAAAACTCATTAACTTATGTCAAAGGCAGCGCTGATGATCTAATTCAACAAGGGCGTAATACCTTTTGGATATTTGAAGCCAGCAGTAAAACTGACGACTCTAGCTTCGACGATTTTATGGCGAGAATTAAATCTAACGCTATTAGTTTTGAAAACAATCAGCTTGCCTACTCATCTAACAGCAATAGTCTTGAGCTTAACTACCAAGGCGATTTTGTCGTGAATAATGCAGTGCAAAACCTTGAATACTCGAGATTCGATTCACCTTACATAAAATCTGAACGCGAGCCACAAACAATGAGCTTCGAGCATAAAGGCAAAAACCTTTATCTCGACTTTTATAAAATGATAAGAACCTATCAGTAATAACGCAGAGTATTTTGCTATGAAGAAATTTTCCATATCAGTCCTCATATTAATCATTGCCATCGGTGGCTGGATTGCAGTAGACGCATATCGCTATTTTGACATTGAAAAACTGCCTGCACGCGCGCCAAAAATTATTCCTAATAACGCTGACAATAATGCTGTGTTAAAACAAATGATGCACGGCAAAAAATTTAATTCTAGCCAAGTATTATATGACTTAGAAAATGACAATACTTATGATCCAGAAATTTTTAATGGGGTTTATGACTTTGTCTCTAACCGCTGGGATACCTCAGATTTTCGGCTGCAATCACTAGCCCGTATTCTATACGAACATCGCGACAAAATTACTGACACCGACTACAACACAATTAAGAAAAGCTTTGTCGAATTTAAATATTGGATGGACCAACCCGGCCAAGACAGTATGTGCTATTGGTCTGAGAATCATCAGATATTGTTTTCCGCATCTGAGTACCTCGCTGGACAATATTGGCCTGAAGAAACGTTCTCTAACACCGGTTTAAGCGGGCGTGAGCATATGACAATAGCTAGGGCGCGTATTCTCACTTGGCTAGAGCAGCGTTGGTTGTATGGTTATACCGAATGGTACTCGAACACCTATTATGTTGAAGATATTGCACCGCTAGCCAATCTGATCGATTTCGCTGATGACGATGAAATAGTCATCAAAGCGCAGATTGTTTTAGATTTATTGCTACACGATGTTGCTACTCAATCTTATAAAGGTACGTTTATTGCCTCAAGCGGCCGCATGTATGAAAACGGCAAACGCTACGGTGACAAAAACTCAATGCAAGCAACTATCGACAGTATTTGGGATTCTGCGCGCTGGGGACATGAGCCAAAAGAACGTATTGGCATGGATCTTAACTTTGTCTACATCAACAATTACGAAGTACCGCCCGTTATTAAAGCTATTGGGGAAGATGACAGTCGTGAGTTAATTATCAAAGCAACCACGGGCTTAAACCTAACCGAATTAGCCGAACGGGATTTAATTGGCACACAAGACAGACAGATAATGATGCAGTGGGCAATGGAGTCTTTTTCCAATGGCATAATCATTGATAATTCTCTGAAATATATTAACGACAACAATATGTTCGCTAATGAGTTTTTAAATGACTTCAAATATTTTAATTTGGGTGTTTTGACAAAAACAGGACTACTTGCACCATTAAGTGATTACCTAAACCCAGTGACTAACGGCGTTGCCATTCAACGCGCCAATACCTACAACTATAGAACGCCAGACTATATGGTCACGTCTGCGCAGGCTTACCACCCAGGCACATACGGCGACCAACAACATTTATGGAATGCCACGCTATCGCGAACCGTTAGCGTGTTTACAACTCATCCCGCAAAGCCATTGTCAGAAGGTGGCGCACTTGGTCTGTCACCAAATTATTGGGTTGGTAGTGGCCGCTTCCCGCATATTGCCCAAGAAAAAAATATAGTGCTAAATATTTATGACATCCCCACCAACCCAGGCTTTATGGAAACTAACGTTGAGGGCTATACCCATGCTCATTTCCCAACCGAGCGCTTTGACGAAGTGAATATCGATAAAAACTACGCCTTTGGTCGCACTAAAGACACCTATGCCGCGCTAATTGGTAAAAATACTCTAGCGTTTAAAGAAGGAACCAAAGACGATTTAATACAACAAGGGAGAAATACCTTTTGGATTTTTGAAGCAGGCAGCCAATCTGCTGACAACAGCTTTGAAGACTTCATCGAACGAGTCAAATCTAATAAGGTTAGTTTCACTGACAATCATCTTAGCTATAGCTCGAACGAGAAAGAATTGTCTTTGCGCTTTCAAGGTGATTTTTCAATTGATGGTGAATTGCAAAATTTGGATTACCCTCGATTCGACTCACCTTATATAAAAGCAGAACGTGAACCAAATACCATGCACTTTGAACATGATGGAAAAACACTAGATCTCGATTTTTTCAATATGACGCGAGCGTACAAGTAATGACAAAAGTAGCCGTACAGACTTATACCGTACGCGACCACCTAAAAAACCCAGCGGCTATTGAAGCAACATTTGCAAGGCTTAAGGAATTGGGTGTCTCAGCGGTTGAGCTAGCACGTATTGACTTTAAACCCGCTGAAATTGCAGCCGTAGTACGTGCCTGCCAAGCCAATGACATGCAAGTTGGCAGCAGTCAAATTACGCTCGGCTATCTATCCAAACACTTTGACTGGGTAGTAGATTTTCATCGCCAGCTAAATTGCACCAATGTCGCTGTATCAGTGCTGCCAATTTCGCTCATTATTGGTGGAGTAAAAAAGTGGTATGAATTTGCCAAACAACTAGACGAACTAGGCGCGAGGTATGCCGATAGCGGACTAAACTTATTATTCCACCACCACGATTTCGAGTTCAGAAAATACGACGGCAAGCTAGGACTGGATATTTTATTAGAAAATACCAGCCCAGAAAACTTGGGACTAGTAATTGATACCTACTGGACCCAACGAGGCGGCAAATCACCTGAAAACATGATTAGCGATCATGCGGGACGAGTTAAAGTCGTTCACTTAAGGGATTTTATGATCCGCTGGAAGTATTTCGATTTATTACCCAAAGACTGCGAACTAGGCCAGGGCAACCTAGACATGAGACGTATTGTCCAAAGCTGCATCGACGCCAAGGTAGAGTTTATGGCAATTGAGCAAACATCGACCAAGCCTTTTGATAGTATAGCCACCAGTGTTAAATATCTGCATGACCTAGGCTTTGCCGAATCATTTTAACCATTAATATTTGAGAGTTTTATGAGCACCGCACTATTTGATTTAAGCAATAAAACCGCCATGGTGACCGGCGCAAGCCGTGGCTTAGGCCAAGCCATGGCGATAGCATTAGCAGGCGCGGGAGCAACTGTTATTTGTGTTAGTTCAACCAAAGGCGGCTGTGATAGCACGGTTGCCAAAATAGAACAAAGCAATAGTAAAGCCCACGCCTTGTTTGCTGACTTTAGCGATGCAAATGCAATCAAACAACTCGCTGAGCAAGGCCTAGCAATTACTGGGACAATAGATATTTTGGTTAATAATGCGGGCACTATTGCTCGCCATCCTGCGACTGAATTTCCATTAGAAGAATGGAATCGTGTGATGCGAGTCAATATCGATTCAGCCTTTGTATTATCGCAAGCCTTAGGTAAAAAGATGATCGATAATGGCGGCGGTAAAATCATTAATATTGCCTCACTACTATCATACAGCGGCGGTATTACTGTGCCCGCCTATACTGCCAGTAAGCACGCTATTGCTGGTTTAACCAAAGCACTGGCTAATGAGTGGGCAGCACAAAACATACAGGTCAACGCCATCGCTCCGGGGTATTTTAAAACCGACAATACTCAAGCGTTACAAGACAATCCAGAACGATTTCACGATATTAGTGCGCGCATTCCAACGGGTGAATGGGGCAACCCTGAAGACTTAGCCGGTGCGGTAATATTTTTAGCATCAAGTGCAAGCAACTATGTTAACGGGCATATTTTAGCCGTTGACGGTGGTTGGCTAGCTCGATAAAACTTTTAAATAGCAGGTAACGATATGACAACTAATTACACTATTCAACACAATGTACACCCAGAAGACTTTAAATCTTATGATACCGAAACCATTCGTGAACGATTTTTAGCCGACGGTTTATTCAAAGAAAATGAAATTAATTTTCTATATTCATTTATTGACCGCTTTGTTGTTGGTGGCGCCCTGCCAACCAGCAAAAAATTGTCTCTAGAAACTCTCGATGCATTTAAGTCCGAAAACTTCTTAGACCGCCGCGAACTAGGCGTAATTAATGTTGGCGGCGCTGGCACTGTCAGCGTTGATGGCGAAATCTATGAGCTAGACTATAAAGATGCATTATATGTGGGCGCAGGTTGCAAAGACGTAGTATTCGCCAGTAATGACGTTACTAAACCCGCGCGCTTTTATTTAAATTCTGCAACAGCGCATAAATCATTTCCAACCAAACGTTTAACAATGGCCGATGCCCAAAGCATTGAACTTGGTTCACAACAAGAATGTAACGAGCGCCGCATTAACAAAATGATGGTGAACGGCGTGGTAGAGACGTGTCAATTACAAATGGGCTTAACCGAATTCAAACCGGGCAGTAACTGGAATACTATGCCAGTTCATACTCATGCCAGACGTAACGAAGCTTATTTCTACTTTGAAATACCATCAGATCAAGCCGTTTGTCATTTTATGGGTGAGGTAACCGAAACACGCCACGTGTGGATGCACAACGAACAAGCGATCGTGTCGCCTTCATGGTCTATTCACAGTGGCGTTGGCACTTGCAGCTATGCGTTTATTTGGGGCATGGCCGGTGAAAACTTGGACTATGACGACATGGATAAATTTGGTCCAAGCGAACTACGTTAACAGCCGTGACTACAATAAGCTGCCTTGGCGAGCCACTAATCGAGCTCAGCCCAACCCAAGCGGATAACTATCGTTTAGGCGTGGCTGGGGACATTTTGAATACCGCTGCAGCCATGAGTAGCTTGGGTATTAAGTGCCAACTGCTTACGGCATTAGGCGATAGTGAGCTAAGCGATCGTATTTGTCAGTTTGCTCAAAGCTATGGCGTCAGTACTACCGTTATCCCAAGGCTTAAAGGTAAGCAACCTGGTTTGTACATGATCAGTAATGACGAAACTGGCGAGCGTTATTTCAGTTATTGGCGTGATAACTCGGCAGCAAAAATAGTCTTTAGCGATCCAGTAAAATTGCAATCCTTGTTAGAAAGCATAACAACGCCTTGGCTGTATTTATCT
>JAWUXW010000176.1:0-7468 GCA_034111125.1 Paraglaciecola sp. | reverse complement strand
ATACCAAAACCCGTCAATTCAGCATAAATTTTAGCGCCGCGAGCTTTAGCATGCTCATATTGTTCCAATACCACAATACCTGCGCCATCGCCCAGCACAAAACCATCACGGTTTTTATCCCAAGGACGACTAGCGGCTTGCGGGTCATCATTACGTGTGGATAGGGCTCGAGCGGCTGCAAAAACACCTAAGCCCAGTGGCGTTGTCGCCATTTCGGCACCACCGGCCAGCATCGCATCGGTTTCACCATGCTGGATCGAACGTGCGGCTAATCCAATGGCATGAGTACCGGTAGTACAGGCGGTAGTGACGGCGAGATTAGGCCGTCTGAGACCAAATTTAATAGAAAGGTTACCAGCAATCATGTTAATGATCGAACCCGGAACAAAGAAGGGCGATAAACGTCTGGGGCCGCGAGTATCTACGGTTCTAGTACCCGCTTCAATAGAGCCAATACCGCCAATACCTGAACCAATCACCGCACCAAAACGAGGCGCAAGCGTATCGCTTACCTCAATCCCAGCATCTTGCATCGCCTGTATACCCGCCACCATGCCGTATTGGATAAAAGGGTCCATTTTACGGGCATCTTTCTCAGGAAAGTAATCGCCCACTTGTAAGCCTTTGACGGATGCACTGAACTGCGTAGTAAACGCACTTGAATCAAATGCGCTAATAGTTTCCACGCCGCTTTTACCATTAAGAATGGCATCCCACGTCTCTGCTACGGTATTGCCCAGCGGCGATACCAACCCTATCCCAGTGACTACAACTCGTCTCACGCAAACCTCTACAATGTCTATTAAACAAAAACTTGAAGCAATGCCTAACAATATATTTTTTAGACATTCATGTTATGCACACATCTGAACCACAGTAGCGACAAATGTTGCATAAAAATATATCTGGCAAATACTACAAAAGCCGTACTATTAAATAGACACGGCTTTTGTAAAGCTCTTATATCAGCTGATAACCAGCATTAAGAAACAAAACAGTGAATACTAAAAAGTATTAACTTACGTTGTTGTTAATATAATCAATCGCTAATTGAACAGTAGTAATTTTTTCTGCTTCTTCATCAGGAATTTCAGTTTCGAATTCCTCTTCAAGAGCCATTACTAGTTCAACGGTATCTAGTGAATCCGCACCTAAGTCTTCAACGAATGATGCTTCATTCTTCACTTCGTCTTCTTTAACACCTAGTTGCTCGGCAACGATTTTTTTTACGCGTTCTACAATGTTGCTCATAATAGTATTGAACTCCCAATCGATAAAAATTTTATTGAAATTATAGTCTAAACTTTACGTAATGTTTCTTACGTCATGATCATGCTTGATTACGTACGAGCGCGCATTTTACATGGAAAATTCCATTGTTGTAATGGCTCAAGGTCACTATTTTACTAATTTTTTATTTTTTTATTAAAATCAATAGGTTAGACCATATACATACCACCATTTACATGGATATTTTCGCCCGTAATGTAAGCTGCACCCTCACTAGCAAGAAATTTTACCGTATTAGCAATTTCTTCAGGCTTGCCTAAACGCCCAGCGGGAACGACAGTTAACATCAATGCTTTTTGCTCTTCTGGAAGCACATCGGTCATATCTGTCTGAATAAAGCCAGGCGACACCGTATTCACTGTAATATTCCTTGAACCCACTTCTTTAGCTAACGCACGGGCAAAACCAGCCACACCCGCTTTAGTTGCCGCATAATTTGACTGTCCTGCATTACCCATGGAACCCACCACCGAGCCTACGGTAATAATACGTCCCCAACGCGCTTTCATCATACCGCGTAAACACGCTTTACTTAAACGATACACCGAACTCAAATTCGTATTGATAACCTCAAACCACTCTTCTTCACTCATACGCATGAGCAGATTATCTTTGGTAATACCTGCATTATTGATCAAAATAGCCGGCGTTCCATAGGCGCCCTTAATTGCCTTCAATAAACACTCTACTGATTCCGGATCTGTGACATTCAACACCATGCCCTGCCCCTGTATACCGATTTCAGCAAAACGTGCGCTTATTTTTTCAGCCCCAGATTCGCTAGTGGCGGTACCAATAATAATAGCGCCTTCTTTGCCTAACTCCTCCGCGATCGCCGCACCAATACCACGGCTAGCGCCTGTCACTAATGTTACTTTTTGATCAAAACCCATCATTTTTATCCTTTTAGCCCATCCTAAAATAAGTTACTGTGATTATAATATATTTGTTTATTCCAGACAGCGTGCTGGCGCTATAGCATAGCTTCTGGGGTATCCGACCTAGAGGCCGCAATAGTGCGATCAATGCGTTTAAGCAAGCCTGATAACACTTTACCTGGCCCACACTCCACTGCGCGGCTAACCCCCTTAGCAATCACCTGATTTACACAATCAACCCACAGCACTGGATGATAAATTTGCTCAATCATCAACTGCTTAATACGCTCGGGATCAGTTTCTGTGCTTGCGTTAACGTTATGGACAATGGGAATAATGGGAGCTTTGAAGCTAATGCTTTGCATGTCTACCGCTAAGCGATCAGCCGCTGGCTTTAATAAGACCGAATGAAACGGCGCACTCACCGCTAACATCATGGCTTTTTTAGCGCCCTTTTCTTTACACAATTCAATGGCTCTCTCGACTGCGCTTACATGTCCAGCAATGACTACTTGCCCAGGAGAGTTGAAGTTAACCTCCGCTACCTCTTCGTCTTGTTGAGCTACCTTACAAGCTTCAACTATTGTCTTATCATCCAAACCAATAATGGCCGCCATAGTCCCTACGCCCTCTGGTACGGCTTCTTGCATATATTTGCCGCGCAATTGCACCAGCTTTACCGCATCGGCAAAATCAATCACTTCGGCGCAGACTAATGCTGACCACTCACCCAAACTATGACCTGCCATCACCCCCGGCAACTCAGCTTTCTCTTGTTGATAGACACGCCAAATAGCCACGCTGGCCGTCAATAACAACGGCTGCGTGCGCTCTGTCATATTCAAGGCTTCTTGTGGGCCGTCCTGTGACAAAGCCCATAGGTCGTAACCTAATACCGCTGATGCTTCTGCAAAGGTGGCTTGTACGATTGGGTACCGCTCAGCTAACTCGGCTAACATGCCTTGTTTTTGTGAACCCTGACCGGGAAAGAAAAATGCGAGATCTTGATGGATAGTCATGGACTGATAATCACCTAATGGTTGGATTACGATTACTTATAAAGAAAGGCGCTTTAGCGACGTTTCCATAGAACAAATATGTTGTTTTTGTAACTGATGGATTAACATTTCTAGCGCATAACCAAACTGGCTGACGTTAGCACTACCATGGCTTTTGACTACCGTGCCCTGCAGGCCCAGCAAATAAGCCCCGTTATAACGATCTGGATTCATGTTCGCTCGCCAACTACGCAATAGCGGCGCTGAACACAAAGCGATAAATTGGCTCAACAGACTGTTCTGAAAAACTTTTTTAAGGCTATCAGTAACAAAACGTGCGACACCCTCGCTGGTCTTTAAGGCAATATTACCCACAAAACCATCACAAACAATCACATCCACCACGCCTTGATAAATTTCATCACCTTCGACAAAGCCTTGATAATTAAGTTGACTGGCTTGCTGTAACAACTCCGCCGCCTCTTGAACAATGGCAGAACCTTTAAACGATTCCCCTCCCACATTCAATAAACGCACAGTCGGCGATAAACAACCATCCAACACCGAACACAATGCCGATCCTAAACAAGCAAACTGCTGTAACTGCTCTGCAGAACAATCAACATTAGCCCCTAAATCCAGTAGATAACTATGCCGATTCTCAGTTTTAGTGCCAGCAGTTGGTAGCGCTTGACACAATGCTGGGCGATGAACGCCAACATAGGTTTTTAAGAAATGCATTCCCATCGCCACTAGAGCACCTGTATTACCGGCACTAATACAACCGTCTGCCTTACCTTCTGCTACCGCCGCTAGCGCTTTAGCCATGGAAGAATCTCGCTTATGCCGCAAGGCAGAAACAGGAGAATCGTCCATATTGACGCTATCTGCGGTCTCAATAAAAACAATATTACTAGGGAGTATGTTACTAGAGAATAAAGAGGTATTTAAATCTTCTGCTGAGCTTTCAGCGGATTCGCCATAAAGCTGGAATTGAATATTTTCGTAACGCTTAGCTAACTTCAGCACCGCAGGAATCGTCGCCGCAACGCCAACATCTCCTCCCATTACATCAACGGCGATATGCAAAGTACTCATATATCACACGCATATAAAAGACGGCCTGCTTTACGCAAACACTCTTCTTGCAGGAACCCACTGTGTATGTACTCAGTTTTCAGAGTAAATATAGGTGTCATCAGTAGCTATTTAAAAGCATGAGACCTATCAGGTTTCATGCTTTTATACTATTGCTAGGCTCTATTCAGCGCTAGCAGCAGTAGTTTCAATCACTTTTACGCCACGGTAAAAGCCATCTGGGCTTACGTGGTGACGCAAATGTTTTTCACCTGATGTTGGATCAACAGTTAAGGTTAATTCCGTGCTTAACGCATCATGTGAACGACGCATGCCACGTCTTGAACGAGTTTTTTTACTTTTCTGTACTGCCATAATGGACTCCTACTATTAATCACTATTTCAGCCGTTTAGGCTATTTATCATCTTCCGGCACACTTTTTTGAGTATGCTACGAATCTTTGTTGGGCTGCTGCTCGCCTTTTAGCTGCTGCAACACCTGAAATGGGTTTGTCTTTGCTGCTTCCGCTATCGCCTTACTAGCTTCTTTTTCACCACTTGAAAAATAGTCATGTGGTACACAATCTTCTTCGTGATAAGCCACAATAGGTAAGCTTAGCAATAGTTCATCTTCAATAATTTGGTATATATCTGTTTGGCCTTCACCAATAATCCAAGGCTCAAAATTTGAAGGCAAACGCTCTGCGTGCTCTTCTTTCCATAAAATCGCTAAGCTCAACTCACAGCTTACCGATACTGGAATAGAACCAAGACAACGTTGACATACATTATCAACATTGGCGCTAATATGTCCGCTGACATTGAGAATACGCTGCTCACCAATACCAAAAACCAGATCTACCTGAACATCACCCTCATAAGAAGACAACATCTCAGATAATCGCGTCAGCTCGGATAAAGCGACTGAACCTGCGATTTCAATACCCTGTTGCGCAAATTTGCGCGGATCAAGCTGCCGAGGTAATGGAGTTGTTAAAGGGGTCTTCGTCATAGGCGCGCAATGATAGGGAGTTGAGCTGCTGGTGTCAAAAATAATCGCTCTAAAATGAGCAAAAAATAGGTTTTTTTTACGATTAATATCAATATGTAGTGTAAGAGGCTAAAATCCCTGCCAATTTCCCTTAAACAGAGACCGTATGCTGCCACTAATCCTTGCTTCTAGCTCACCCTATCGCCGAGAAATACTCGCAAAACTCGGCATAGCCTTTAGTTCTCACTCACCTGATATCGATGAATCGGCGCATGAGGATGAGACTCCCGTACAACTAGTCGAGCGACTGGCACTAGAAAAAGCGCAAGCCGTCGCTACAGAACACCCAAACGCATTGATTATTGGCTCTGACCAAATTGCCGTACTCGACAACAGTATCATCACCAAACCCTACAACCATGACAATGCCATTAAACAACTACAGGCCTCTAGCGGCAAAAAGGTCGCCTTCTTAACCAGCCTATGCCTACTGAACAGCCACACGGGACAACACCAGATCACGGTAGCCCACTACTCCGTAGAGTTTCTCACGTTAAGCGACGCACAAATTGAATGTTATTTAGAAAAAGAGCAGCCATACAATTGTGCAGGAAGCTTCAAATCTGAAGGTTTAGGGATCACTCTATTCAAACGCCTTGAGGGCGATGACCCCAATAGTTTAATTGGCCTACCCTTAATTCAACTAACTAAAATGCTGAGAAATGAAGGGGTTGAACCGTTAAGCTAGCGACAAGCCTATAACCTCAAGTAACTAGAAGAGCTTTAGGTTTCAAACAAACGTCGCGCACGACACACCCTATTTTGATAAATGAATGTAGGATGTGCGGTACGCAGCAGCATTTTTTCTAAAAACTTTCTGTGACTGGTATTACTTACGGCTTTCAGCTTAAAAACTACCTTAATTGAACCGTACTATTTAGCGCAGTATCAAGCGCTAAACCAACACCTTTACCGACAGCAACACCAAATTTTTTGGAGAACTCTTCAAAGGGGCTTGGCCTAACCGTATAATCGTAGACTTTTTCTTGCTTAATGATTTCTCTTGCCACATAACCCGCGCTACCTAAACCATCAATCAACCCCTTCTCTAAGGCTTGTTCACCATTCCACACTAAACCTGAATAGAGCTTTTCTTCTTTAACCAAACGCTCTCCACGACCAGCTTCTACTGCATCAATAAATTGCTGATGGGTAGACTGCAAAACACTTTCCCAAAACACTTTTTCTTCTTGGTTTTGTGGGGAGAATGGATCGAGGAAGCCTTTGTGCTCACCACTGGTGTAGTGACGGCGCTCAACCCCTAGCTTTGCCATTAAATCAACAAAGCCAAAGCTAGAGGCAGTCACACCAATAGAGCCGACTAAACTCGACTTATTCGCATAAATCTCATCTGCAGCGGCCGCTACATAATAGCCTCCAGAAGCCCCTAAATCGCTAATCACCGCATACAGTTTTTTATCAACATGCAGGCTGCGCAAGCGCTTGATTTCATCGTAAATATAAGCCGATTGTACTGGGCTGCCACCGGGGCTATTAATCGCTAAAATAATGGCCTTTGAGTAATCATTCGCAAAAGCTGCCCTCAGCGAACTAACAAGATCTGCAGCATTAGCCGCTTGATCTACCGCAATCACACCATCTAAATAAACAACGGCAGTATGCTCTACCGTTGCAGAATTTCCACCCACACCACTTTGCTGAAAAATACCGACCAAAATCACTACCACATAGACACAGGCAAACAATTTAAAAAAGATGCCCCAGCGACGGGCACGCTTTTGCTCTATTAATGAGGCTTGGGCCATAATAGAGACTAATTCCCAGTCACGATTTTCACTGCTAGCATCCAACTCTTCTTTTTTACCAAACAAACTCATGCATCACTCCAAATATTGACTATTAACAATCACTCGCTCTGCTTTTTCTAACCACTTTTTTTAACCACTTGCTTTTAACTACTTTCTTTTACCTTGCCGATTGTCACTTATCGCTATTTATCTAAAATCCAGCCCACAAAGTCAGTAAAACCATCGACACTTAATACCGGATTATAACGGGCTAATCGATCAATATGATGCGCCCCATAGCTAACCGCTACTCGAGGCACCGCAGCTGACTCGGCCATTGCCTTATCATACTCAGTATCACCCACCATAATGGCCTGCTCGGGAGGCATATCAAACTCTTCAAGCAACTCATGCAACATTAACGGA
>JAWUXW010000175.1:0-7025 GCA_034111125.1 Paraglaciecola sp. | reverse complement strand
AGACGCGCTGTTTCTAGTGAAGGCATGACTAGAGCCGAGCTCTCTGTTCTATTATCGTATAGCAAGATGTCATTTGATTTAGAGTTATCTTCTGCAAAATTAGATGACCAATATTTTGAAAAATACTTGTTTAATTATTTTCCAGAGATAATGCGCGATAAATTTAAAGAAGAAATTATTAATCATCCATTACGCGTAGAGATTATCCGCACTATTATAACGAATAAATTAGTCAACCAGTTGGGCGGGCCATTAATTAGCTCAATCAAAAATGAAACAGGTGGGCATTCATGTGATATTGCTAGAGCACACGCTGTAGTTATAGAAGTATTCAAACTTGAGTCACTATGGCAGAAAGTCGCTAATCTCGGTACGTCAGTTAATATGCCAATAAAAGTGGAGATGTTTTCTGATCTTGGCCGTATTATGAGGCGTGGTATTAGTTGGTTTGTTCGCAATGGTGAACATCCAATTGATATTAATAATGCTATTATGGATTTTAGTAAACAAACAGAAGCATTGTCTGGTATTATTAGCCAATTATTAATTGGCACTACAAAAACTCGGTTCTTCAGTAGAATTGAGCATTATACTAACTCCGGAGTGGATAATAAATTAGCAAAAGAAATAGCTACTCTAGAAGTGTTAGTATCTGCATTTGATATTATTCTTATAGCAAAGCAGACAAACACTAAGAATGAAGAGATAGCTAATTTATATTTTGAAAGTGGGGACATGCTCAGTATAGATTGGCTTAGACAAGCTTGTGAAGCACAAATAAATGAGTCTTATTGGAATAGATTGTCGGTGCAATCTTTAAAAGATGATTTTTATGATAAACAAAGAAGGTTAATTGCTGCTATTGCCTCTGGTAATAAAAAAAATATAAATCTAAAATCATGGTTGCAAGAAAACTACCCTGCTGCTAGTATTTTTCTTAGTTTTGTGGAAGATATAAAAATGCAAGAAATTGTTAATTTTAATATGATTATACTTGCTAATAAAAAATTAGAGATATTTTTAAGAAAATTAAAGGTAGAGTAATGACTTCGCGGTTAAAAAAAGCTAGAGAGGCAGCTGGTTATAGTATTGAAGAAGTATCTAAGATTTTAAAAATTCGTAAGCAATACATAATTAATCTAGAAGAAGAAGCCTTTGATGATATACCTGGTCAAGTCTACGTTAATGGATATACTAAAATATATCATGAGTTTTTAGGACTAGAGTGCCCTACAAAAAGTAATATACCTCTTAATACTCCTAAATTATCTAAGGTAGAAAAGCAAATTGACAAAAAATATATAATATTTATATCGGCTGTAATCTTGGCTGCAGTTGTATTTCTTTATGTATATTTAAAATCTACAGACTTAAACGAAGTTGTACCATTGAATGAGATAACTAACAATATAATAGAAGATCATGGAAATAACGAAGCAACAATTGATTGATACTATTCACCATATCAGTGATAAAATAGACGAAATGCTGGTTAAATCTGCTAAGCAAGCGCAACAGATTATGGATTTACAGTCTCAAAATAAAGAGCTAAAAAAGAACAATCAGGAAACTCTTGATCAAATTAAAGAGTATATTCAAGAATTAGAGCAAATTAGAAATCATTATGTCGATAGTCACAATAACACTGAATAATAAGCAGTTTAAGCTCTCTTGTCCCGAAGAAAGTAGAGGAAAATTAGAGTCTTTAGCGGAAAAGTTAGATTGTGCAATTGAAGATACTAAGAGAAGTAACCCCACTGCTTCATTTGAGTTGTCTTTAATTATTACCGCACTTGGCTTAGTAGATGATACAACTTCTCAAGAACAAAAAACAGGAGGGGAGGTACTAGAAAAGGCTAATTCTGATTTTCAAAAACTCCTATCATCAGTTTCATTGGAATTAAAAACTGTTGCAAAAAAGTTTGAAAACTGATAATAGTTGGAGTTGGGCTGCTTGGTTCGTTTGGTTTGATATAAATCCTCTGGACTATGATTATTCTATTCGGGATTGGCCTCTGATTTGCGCCGTGGCGTAATTATTGCCAAACCCACTTTAACTTAAGGTTCTCTGACGATGAACTTATCCTGACGGCTAAAGTGGTCTTTCTTTCTCTGTATTGAGCCTGGTGGTGGGATTAAGCCTTGATCCTCCAGCCATTATCTATTAGTTTTGTTAATAACAGATACATAATAATATTTGCTACTACTAGGAATATTATTCCAGTTACAATACTGCCGTCGGCTTGATTTGTAAGGCAATATCTGAACCCATCTACCATGTAGAAAAAAGGGTTCGCCATATTTATTTTTTGAAATATCAAGGGTAAGGATTGCACTGAATAGAAAGTGCCTGATAAGAATGATAACGGGGTTATTAAATAGCTTGTGATAGCTGCATGCTGATCAAAAGAATTTGATATTAAGCCAGACAAAATGCCAAGTTTTCCCAGCAAAGTACAGGAAGAAAGTACATAAAAAATTAATAATAATGGATGATGTAGGCTGTAATCAATAAAAGGCGATAATGCTACGGTTACTGCAATACCTACTAAAATACCACGTAATGTAGCTCCTATTGTAAAAGCGATTATTATTTCAGTGCTGCCTAAAGGTGGTGTTAATATATCAGAGATATATCCTATTACTTTACTCATGATAAAAGAAGAAGAGCTGTTGGCAAAGGCATTTTGTATTATACTCATTATAATTAGGCCGTATCCCATAAAATTAATGAATTTAACACCATCTACATCAGGGCGGTGTGAGCCTATTGCTAAAACAAATACCGCTAAAAAAATCAGTGCAGATACCATTGGGGTAAAGATAGTTTGATTATAAACACGCATAAAGCGTTTTATCTCCCGTTGAGTTAGAGTGTAAGTGCCGTACCAATTGATTTTTTCCACAATAATTATTTTGTATAAATTTTATTTAAATTATGATATATTTCGCAAATATTTTTGTCACGCATTATTAACAATTAGCACTAAGAATTATGCCTAAGAAGCTTTTTATTAAAACTTACGGCTGTCAGATGAACGTCTATGATTCAATCAAGATGCAGGAATTACTGGCTCCATTTGGTTTTGAATCTACCGAGGATATTAACGATGCAGATATGGTTATTTTAAACACATGCCATATTAGAGAAAAAGCATCGGAAAAAGTTTACTCGGAGCTTGGTCGTGTTAAAAAAGTTAAAGATTACCGCCTGCAAAATGGACTTGGTGACATGATAATTGCAGTAGCTGGTTGTGTTGGACAGGCAGAAGGAGAAGAGATATTTAGGCGAGCATATTATGTAGACATTGTTGTTGGGCCGCAATCTTACCACACCTTGCCAGACCTGGTTGAAAAATTAGCGAGGTCAGAAAAACGTCTAATAGAACTTGATTTCATTGAAGAAGAAAAATTTGATAATTTACCAAAAAATTATCAAGGGCAAGGCGCTAGTGCTTTTGTATCAATCCAAGAAGGGTGCGATAAATTTTGTACATTTTGCGTAGTTCCATATACTAGAGGCGCTGAAGTTTCTCGCAAGGTAGAGGAAATATATCGTGAGTCAATGGCAGTGGTTACACAAGGAGCGTCCGAAGTGCATTTGCTAGGGCAAAACGTAAATGCTTATCACGGCAAAGCTGCTGATGATAAAAATTATTCTATAGCAGACTTAATTCGTCATATTGCTAAAATAAAAGGTCTGGAAAGAATTCGTTACACTACTTCGCATCCACGAGATATGGATGATGATTTAATTGCATTGCATGGGCAAGAATCAAAATTAATGCCGTTTTTACATTTACCTATTCAATCTGGATCTAATAAAATTCTAAAAGCTATGAATAGAAAGCATACTCGTGAAGAATATTTCACTATTATTGATAAACTTAGAGTCGCAAGGCCAGATATTGTTATGTCATCAGATTTTATTATTGGGTTTCCAGGAGAAAGCGATGAAGATTTTGCCGACACATTGGATTTAGTAAAAAAAGTTAGTTATGGTCAATGTTTTTCTTTTAAATATAGCCCAAGGCCTGGTACACCTGCAGCTTCTATGGAACAAGTTCCAGAAGCTATAAAAGTTGAGAGACTAAATATTTTGCAGAAAGAATTATCTAAGCAACAATTACAATTTAATGAAAGCTGCGTAGGTAAAATTATTCCAGTGTTATTTGAGAAGCCAGGTAAATTTGATGGCCATATTGTTGGCAAGACTCCATATATGCAGTCTGCATACATAGATAATGTTGATAAAAGCTTGATTGGCAAGATTGTTAATGTCAAAATCAACAAAGGATCAGCAATTAGTGTATCGGGCGAAGTAATTTAATTATGCTATTAAGGTTTATAATTTTTTGTACAAAGATGGCATTGTTCTTCGGGACAATAGGGCTAGCAATTGTAGCATATGTTATATATCATTATAGCAAAGACTTACCAGATTATTCGCAGCTAAAGCGATACTATCCTCCGTCGATTACTAGAATGTATTCCGCTGATGCAAAGCTGATAGAAGAATACGCTAGAGAGCATAGAATTTTTGTACCAATTAGCGCTGTTCCAAGATCATTAGTTGAGGCTTTCGTTGCAGCTGAGGATAAAAATTTCTACAGCCACGAAGGCATTGATATCATGAGCATTATCCGTGCGGCAATCAATAATGTATCGCGTATTATTAATAATCTACGTGTTGAAGGCGGTTCAACTATTACCCAACAAGTAGTAAAGAATTTTCTACTAACTTCCGAACGTTCGCTAGATAGAAAGATAAAAGAAGCGATTTTATCTTATATGGTAACGCAAGCATTTACTAAAGAAGAAACACTGGAATTATATTTGAATCAAATTTATTTAGGCAAGGGAGCTTATGGAGTAGCATCTGCGGCACTGAATTATTTTAATAAATCGGTGGAAGAGCTAACCTTAAATGAATCGGCAGTACTCGCTTCATTACCTAAAGCGCCATCAAAATACAATCCTTCTCGTGACTATAATCGTGCTTTTGAACGTAAAAATTATGTCTTAGGGCGTATGTACGACGATGGTTACATTACCGAGGCAGAAGCTAGAGCCGCAGTAGCAGAACCAATAAAGCTAGCTACCTTTGATAAAGTACAAACTTTAGATGCTGATTATTATGCAGAAAAAGTTAGGGAAGAAGTTATTGGCATGTTTGGCGAGGAATATTTTTATACTGCAGGGCTAACAATAATTACTTGTGTTGATTCTAAAATGCAAGAGGCAGCTGCTAACGCTCTACGTTTTGGTATTAAAAAATTCGACATGATGCGCGGCTATAGAGGGCCATTAAAAAATATCAATATTATAAACTGGAATGATGAATTACGTAGAATAAACAGGCCAGAAGGGCTTCGTAATTATCAATTATCTGTTGTCCTTGCAGTGCAGGATAATGAGGCCAAGATAGGTTTGCAAGGCGGTAATATAACCAAATTGTTTTTAAAGGATATGAAATGGACAGCAACTAATCTTAAATCAATACATAAACTCCTAAAAGTAGGTGATGTTATAGTAGTTGAGAAAATAGCGGGCAATTATAGTTTGCAGCAAATACCAGAAGTAAATGGTGGTATAATGGTTGTAGAACATAAGACAGGCCGCGTGCTAGCTGCTGAAGGTGGTTATGATTTTGGTATTAGTAAATTTGATCGTACAACGCAAGCTAAGCGTCAGCCAGGTTCTTTGATTAAGCCATTTGTATATTTGTCTGCATTGGAAGCGGGTGCCAGACCAACTGATATATTTGAAGATGCGCCAATCGAAATAGAACAAGGTCCAGGATTGCCTTTATGGAAACCAAAAAATTATGAAGATAATTTTTTGGGGCCAGTTACTATGCGCATGGGGCTTGAAAAATCACGTAATACTATAACAGTCCGAGTAGGGCAGTTTGCTGGGTGGCAGAAGGTAGCAGATACCATAAAACGCTTTGGCATTAATGATAATCCAAAGGTATTTCCATCCATGGTACTCGGGGCCTTGGAGACCACTCTGTCTAGAATGACAATAGCTTATAGCATTATTGCCAATAATGGTCGCCAAGTTGAGCCGCATTATATTGAGTTGATTAAAGATCGCAAAGGAAATGTAATATATAAAAGAGACTATACCGAATGTCTGGAATGTAAAGCATATATGCTAGACAACGAGGGTAAGATTCTTCCTCCGGATATCACCGTACCACCGGGTCGTGCTATTACAGATGAGGCAAGTAGTTATCAAATAACCTCGCTTATGATGGGTGGTATTCAACGTGGAACAGGTCGTGGCGCTAAAAATGTTGATCAAATTATAGCGGGTAAGACTGGTACAACAAATAAAGCAAAAGATGCATGGTTTATGGGGTTTACTCCTAAAATTGTAGTTGGTACCTATGTTGGGCATGATGCTCCAAAGAGCATGGGAAAAAGAGTTTCAGGTGCATCAATTGCATTACCAATATTCGTACATTTTATGCAAAATGGTTATAAAGATGAGCCATCAGTTGACTTTATTGTGCCTGATTCTATTGCTTTGGGCATGGTAGATTATGCTACGGGCGAACCTTCAATAGAAAAGGATGCAATTCTTGAAGCTTTTAAAGTCAATCATTACAATCCTGCGTTGAAGGCTGTGCCGAACGAAGTAGTAAGGGTCCAACAAGAACATGATCCATTCGCTAATATTCAAAAACAAGATACTTCACAAGAGCTATATTAAATTCAAATTATCTAGTATTCTGACATTATAAAATTGCTATATGTTTTACAATAAATAGATACTAGTCGATTTATTTTATATAATTTTATCTATATTTAGAGGGATAAAACATAGTCTTTCTGCTGGCGCGCAGCCTACCGAAATATTAGCCAAAATAAATAAATTAATAAATTAACTAGTTATTAATTTTTACTATTCATGATTATAGTTAACAGGGGATGAGAATTCAGTCAGAGCTTGTTATAATTTAACTTAATCGGAAAAGGAGAATAATTTATGCCTAAAAATATTGGTAAGCGCACGGT
>JAWUXW010000174.1:0-7800 GCA_034111125.1 Paraglaciecola sp. | reverse complement strand
TAGTGTTAAATTAGTGGAATTGTCGACCAATGGCGATGGATACCAAGTAGAGAGTTTTGCCATAAAGCCTTTGCCGAAAGGGGCTGTGGTCGAAAAAAATATCAATGATGTGGATGCTGTTGCCGAGACTATTCGGCAAGTGATTTCGCAGGCCAAGTCAAAGTCAAAGGAGGCCGCCGTAGCGGTGGCTGGATCCGCGGTAATCACCAAAATTATTAATATGCCAGCAGGCTTATCTGACGATGCCTTAGAGTCGCAGATTACCATTGATGCGGATCAGTATATTCCTTTCCCGCTTGATGAAGTGGCGATTGATTTTGAAGTGCTTGGCCAAGAAGATGAAGAGTCGGATCAAATGCAAGTGCTGTTAGCGGCTTGTCGTCGAGAAAATATTGAATTGCGCACAGAGGTTCTTGAATTGTCAGGCTTGGTTCCCAAGGTGGTTGATATTGAAGCTTATGCTATCGAACGTATATCCCCCTTTATTGTAGGTGATTGGGAGATCGAGGATGAGCAGTTGGTTGCGATCATTGATGTGGGGGCAACGGTAACCACTCTAAGTGTCTTGCAGAGTGGTCAGACGATTTATACGCGTGAGCAATTGTTTGGCGGTAATAATTTAACAGAAGAAATTCAGCGCCGTTATGGTTTGTCTCAGGCTGAAGCCGAGCTAGCTAAAACACAAGGTGGTTTACCTGACGATTATGAAGCTGAGGTGTTGGGCCCATTTAAAGATACGGTTTTGCAGCAGGTGACACGCTCTTTACAGTTTTTTTATTCTTCTGGTAATCATCATCAAGTTGATCATATTGTACTTGCTGGTGGTGTATCTAACATAGAGGGCTTGGCGCCTTTAGTGCAGCAGCACTTGGATATATTGGTGAGTGTTGCTAACCCTTTTGTCAATATGAGTACGAGCTCTCAAGTGAATGAGTCAGCATTGTCCGTTGCAGCACCAGGATTGATTGTTGCGGCAGGCTTGGCTATGAGGAGTTTTGTGTAATGGCAACGATTAATTTACTGCCTTGGCGCGATGAATTTCGACAAGAAAAAAAGCGAGAATTTTTTTCTGTATTAATACTGTTGGGGATATTGGCAGTGCTGGTATGTTATGTGTGGATTTCGTTTATAGAAGCAAAAGTAAGTGAGCAGCGATCGCGCAATAGCTTGTTTAAAAAAGAAATTTCTACATTAAATGCCAAGGTTTCTGAAATTGAGAAATTAAAAAAGCAGCGTGTTTCACTGGAATCAAAAATGGATGTGATCCAAAGTCTGCAAAATAAGCGCCCACTAATCGTTCATTATTTTGACGAAATGGTTAGGGTGATGCCAGATGGAGTATATTTGAACAGTCTCAGTAAAGGTGATGACAGCTATAGTATTAAGGGGATAGCAGAGTCTAATAATAGGGTGTCAACATTGATGCGAAATCTGGATGGTTCCAGATTTTTTGAATCGCCAAATTTAAAAAATGTAGTCAAAGATGCATTTGAGTTGACAGTAGATACTGTTGTGCCTGCTGAATTTACAGCCTCAGTACAAAAATAGAAGAGTCGCAATACTATGTCATTGCAAGATACCTTAGATCAAATTAATAGCTTCGATATCAATGAAATTGATTGGTCGAGAGTCGGCGTGTGGCCGTTATTAGGCCGTATTTGTGTTTGGTTCTTGGCGGTTGTAGCAGTCTTTGCTTTAGCCTATTTTTTATTGGTTAAGGATCTGCAGGACACTCTTTGGGCGGAAGTGCAAGAAGAGGGTCAGCTGCGTAGCTCTTTTCAGGGAAAAGTATCTCAGGCGGCAACTTTGGATCAGCATCGCACCCTTATGGTGAAAATGGAGCAAGAGTTTGAGTTTCTTATCGCTCAATTGCCAAAGAAAACACAAGTGCCCGGCTTGCTCGACGATATTGATGAAAAGGGTCGGGTAAGTGGTCTAAATATCACTAGTGTGAAATTGAAACCTGAGGAAAAAGGTGAGTTTTATATTACGTTGCCGATAGAAATTATTGTGACAGGTTCGTATCATAATCTGGGTTCTTTTGTAAGTGGTATAGCGGGTATGTCGCGTATTGTCACATTGCATGCTTTTAAAGTGTCAGCGGGTAAAGGTGCTTCTAATCTGACGATGTCGATTACGGCTAAAACCTACCGTGCTTTAGATGATGAGGTGGCTAAATAAATGAAAAAAATCAATATTGTTTTTTTATGTTTATTGGGTGTTTTTTTACTAGGTTGCCAGAAAAATTCTCACCAAGATATTGTCGATTTTATTGAAGAGAGTAAACGAAAACAGCCTGGAAATATAAAGGCTTTACCGGTTTATGCACCTTATAAACCTTATGTTTATAATTCTACGCAATTGCGTAGTCCGTTTGAACCGCCCGCTTTAGTGAAGAAAAAAGTATTGGCCGCAAGTAGTAATGTAAAACCAGATTTAGATAGGCGAAAGCAACGTTTAGAAAGTTTTGATTTTGCAGCGTTGAAAATGGTAGGTACGCTTAAAAAAGGCGGCGTTTTGTGGGCGTTAATCCGTGATCCAGAAGGTTCTATCGAACGCGTTAAACCCGGATATTATTTGGGTAGAAACCACGGGCTGATCACGGGAATGAATGACCGCAATATTGATGTCGTCGAAATAGTACCTAATGGATTAGATGGATGGTTAGAACGTCCCAATGTCATCACGCTAAAAGAACGAGAATAAATAACAATAAAGGTTGGTTATGGTATATCGTCAGATAACATGTATTTTCACATTGCTCTTTGTTGGAGTGTCGAGTTGTTTTGCTATTGATTTGCAGGATATTAGTTTTGCTGAATTACCGGATAACCGTGTTGAAATCAGGACGACTTTTTCTTCGCCTCCTGCTATTCCAAAAACCTACGCGATTCAAAAACCTGCCCGTATTGTTCTAGACTTTCCCGGAGTTAAAAGTGCGTTGGCGCAAAAAAAATACTCGTTAGGTCTAGGTAGTTTGAGTAGTGCAGTTATTTTAACGGCTAAAGAAAGAACCCGAATGATCTTTAATTTGTCTGCTGCCGCCGGTTACTCCAATGTGGTTGAGGGTAATGTATTGGTTACTGTGGTGGATAACTCGATAGCGGCGAATAAAACCTTTACGCGTACACAGAAAGCAGAGGTGACATCTGGCGATTTGGGCGTAGCGGCAAATGCGATTACTGATATTGATTTTAGGCGAGATGAAGATGGTTCTGGCAAGATATTGTTAGCGTTATCTAATCCTCGGATATCTGTCGATATTGAAAAAAATGCTAGTAATATTAGTATGATATTTTCTGATACTGTTATTTCAGAGGCTTTGCAGCGACGTTTGGATGTGATTGATTTTGCGACGCCGGTAAAGTTTATCGAAACACGCCTGCAGGGTAAAAAAGTAAGTATCTCTATTGAGTCCGAAGGTCAGTATGATTATTTGGCCTATCAGGCGGATGGCTCTTATGTTGTGAGTATTTCGCCCTTAACTCCGGCTCAGGTTGGAGAGCAAAAGGCAAGATTCAAATTTGTTGGTGAAAAGTTGTCTCTAAATTTCCAAGATATCGAAGTGCGTAAAGTACTAGAAATTATTGCAGATTTTACAGAGTTGAATCTGGTGGCTAGCGATACGGTGAGTGGTAATATTACATTACGTTTAGATAATGTACCTTGGGATCAGGCGCTCGAATTGGTGTTAAAATCTAAAGGCTTGGACAAACGCCAGTCGGGTAATGTTTTATTGGTGGCGCCTGCGGCAGAAATTGCAGAGAGAGAGCGCCAAGAGTTAGAGTCTAGGCAGCAGTTGCAGGAGTTGGAGCCGCTAACAACAGAGTTTATTCGAATTCGTTATGCGAGTGCTCAGGATGTTTTTACTTTGGTGAGTGGCAGTACCGGAACGGGTGCTGAGGGCTCAGGCTCTACTGTCAGTTCTGTGCTATCCGCCAGAGGTTCTGCGGTTGTTGATGAACGTACTAATTCGCTAATTTTGACGGATATTAGTGCGAATATTGAAGGCATTAAATCGTTGATTGAAAAAGTTGATGTCCCTGTTCGTCAAGTGATGATCGAGGCGCGAATTGTTACGGCTACAGATACCTTCCGTAAAGAGCTGGGCTTATCTTTAAATGCCAACAATGTTGGGCTAACAACCGGTGATATTACGAGTACGTTTACGAGTGATGCTACAGTTTTTGATCCTGTCGGGTCGGATTTGATTGTTTCGTTTTTGGGGGATAATTTGGCATTAGCGTTGGAGATTCAAGCGCTAGAGGATGCTGGTTATGGTGAGGTTATTTCTCAGCCCAGAGTTTTGACGGGAGACAAGCAGCTAGCAAGGATAGCAAGTGGTCAGCAAATCCCCTTCATTTCCAGTGATGGGGATACGGTAACAACCATTTTCCAGGATGCGGTATTGAGCCTAGAAGTGACACCTCAAATTACACCGGACAACCGTATTATTATGGAGTTAAAGGTGAATCGTGATTCCTTGGATACAGGCACTGTGACGCCTAGTGGTTCACCTATTAATGTAACAGAGTTGACGACCACAGCATTAGTGGCGGATGGTGATACTATTGTGTTGGGTGGTATTTTTGAGCAAACAGTTTCTGCTTCGGAAAGTAAAGTGCCTCTGCTGGGCGATATACCGATTTTGGGTCGATTGTTCCGTAGTGACACCACAGTTAATGATAAGACTGAGTTGCTAATCTTTATTACCCCTCGTATATTAACTGACACTATTCTTGATAAGTGATTCTATAAGCACATGTATGTAGCGCAAAAAATTGTTCTTGTTGGGCCTATGGGTGCCGGTAAGTCGACCATTGGTCGCTTATTGGCAAGCAATTTGTCGTTGCCTTTTAAGGATAGCGATTCGGTTATAGAAGAGAAAAGCGGCGCTGATATTCCTTGGATATTTGATGTCGAAGGCGAAGACGGTTTTCGGGACCGTGAGTCTGCGGTCTTAAAAGAATTGATGGTGGATAGTTCTCTAGTCCTAGCAACCGGAGGGGGCATTGTTCTTCGTGAGGAAAATCGCGCTTTATTGCAGCAGTCCGCAAGTGTGGTAATTTACTTGAAAGCTGATCCGGAGTATTTGGCCCAGCGTACGGCGAAAGATAAAAAACGTCCACTGTTGCAAGTGGATGACCCGTACCAAAAAATTCTGTCTTTGCTCGAAGAACGAGAGCCCTTGTACCAGTCAGTGGCGACGCATGTTATACCTACGGATACGCGTAGCCCTAAAGCGATTGCTCAGCAAATTGCATCCAGTCTTACTATTGATTAACCGCGAGATTTCATAGAACTATGCCAGTCAGCCAAACCTTGACCGTTGAGTTAAGTGATCAGCGCAGCTATCCAATTTATATCGGCCAGAACTTATTATCTGATTCCGATAGTTTGTTGCCCCATATTAGTGGTCGGCAGGTATGCATTGTTACGAATGAAACCGTTGCCCCATTATATCTCCAGCGTGTTGAGTCGTTGTTGGGCGGTTATCATGTGAGTGTTGTTGTTCTGCCTGATGGCGAGTCGCATAAGTCTTTGGCGACGATTAATTTGATTTATGATTGCTTGTTAAGTGACAGGCACAACCGTACAACCACGATCATCGCTCTGGGCGGTGGTGTGGTCGGTGATATGGCGGGGTACGCAGCTGCAACCTATCAGCGCGGGGTTAATTTTATCCAGATTCCCACCACATTATTGTCTCAGGTGGATTCGTCTGTTGGTGGTAAGACGGGTGTCAATCACCCCTTGGGTAAAAATATGATCGGTGCTTTTCATCAGCCCCAGTGTGTGATTATTGATACTGATGCCTTGAAAACGTTACCTCTGCGAGAGTTGTCTGCGGGTATGGCGGAGGTTATTAAATACGGTTTGTTGTGTGATAGTGATTTTTATCAATGGATCGAAACCAATATTAAGTCTCTGATGGCGATTGATGAGTCTATGATTGTTGAGGCGATAGCGCGATCATGCCAGAATAAAGCAAGAATAGTGTCCCTTGATGAGCGTGAAGGTGGTGTGCGCGCGCTGTTAAATTTAGGTCATACATTTGGCCATGCCATAGAAACTGCTCAAGGTTATGGTGTTTGGTTGCATGGTGAGGCTGTTGCCGTTGGTATGCTAATAGCGGTGCAGTTATCGGCACTGATGGATGACGTTGATGGTGATGAGGTTGATAGGTTGCGTGCTTTGCTGAATTTAGCGAACTTGCCTGTGGTTATCCCCGTGGGTATGTCTGCGGAGCAATTCTTAGATTTAATGTCTCTAGATAAGAAAGTGATTGACGGTGCCCTGCGGTTAATTTTGTTAAAAGCGGTAGGGCAGGCGGTGGTAACGGATCAGGCGCCAGTAGCGCTGATTACGAAAGCGATAGAAAATTGTGCGGTATAAATTATTTTATGATGATGTGTTGGTGGATGGCATTAACGCATAAATAGGAGGGGCTCGATGTCTGGATTAGCGGTAGAAAATACCTCGTCAAATAAGACGGAAGCCTCTGACTTTCCTGATTTAGGTCTGTCTTCAAGCCCTTTTGAAGATACCTTTGCTCAGATCGATATTACCTCTTCCCCTAATGTTCTCAATAGTATTCCTTTTTTTATGGGTGGCGACCGTCGTGCGGTTCTAGATGAGGTGATGCATCTCTGTCAGTTCAGTACCAGTGTTGTCGCTGTTTTAGGCGAGGCTGGTGTTGGCAAAACAGCATTGGTTTGCCAGGCGATTAGCGAGTTATCTGAAACTGCGCAGTGTTGTGTGTTGAGTTCATCGGTCATGATGAGCGAAGAAGATATATTGACCCAATTGATTGATCAGTTGGGTCTTTTTGCGTCTGAAGAGGCTAGTGTGGATGACCGCTTGGCGGTTATTGATCAATATCAACCTTCGGGGATGCATCAGCGGGTCGTTCTTGTTGTTGATGATGCGCACCACCTCAATAATAATGTGTTGTCTTTATTTATTCGTATCTTGCAGGGACAGGCTGCGGGTTGTCTGCATGTGTTGCTAGTCGGCGACAGTTCTTTGTTGTTACGTCTTGATCAGTTGGAGCGGGGGGATGTGCTGGTTTATGACATTCCTCTGTGTCCTTTTACTGCTGATGAGCTCGAATATTATTTGTCATTTAAATTGTCGTCTGTGGGGTATCAAGGAGGGGAGCTTTTTGATTACGAAGTGGTACAGGCCATGTGGAAGGATACGCGAGGGATTCCTGCCTCCGTTAATCGTGCGGCTAACAATGTGTTGCTTAGTCATGAAATGACGGTGGATGACGAAAACAAGCTGGGCTTGCCTATGATTTATATGGCAGCATTGGTTGTGTTGTTGGCGGCACTGATTATGGCAGTGTTTTACGTGGGGGATGATCCGGCGCCTGCGTCAACGGATGTTGATCTCTTGGGTGATAAGGTCTTACAGGAGGAGCAAGCCGCCGTGGTTCCTGCTATTGCTAATAATGTGGTAGAAGCCCCTGTTGTGCGTGAGCGTCTAGCGTCCGAGATAAGCCTTCCACCAAAAATTCAATCGGATAGTGTAGTTTTAGAGGTTTTACCTAAGCCATTGTCGCCAGAATTGGATAAGCGAGAGCTGGCTGACGAGGAGCCAAAATTGCCAGCGCTTCCCAAGTCTATAGAGGAGCCGATAATAATACAAGAGCCGGTGACGGCAATAAAGCCTCTTGTGGAAAAAGCAGCGGCTGGTATTGTGCCCGCACCCGCACCCGCACCCGCACCCGCACCCGCACCCGCACCCGCACCCGCACCCGTAGTGCCTATTGAGAAGACTGTTGATGAAGATGCT
>JAWUXW010000173.1:0-8562 GCA_034111125.1 Paraglaciecola sp. | reverse complement strand
TCGCATTTGCCCCTTGGCAAAGCGTTATGTTTTCTTCAAGCAGAGGTGTATATAGGTATGCTTAAGTTGGCTCTAAGACTTTGTATAGTACCTATTGTCATTGCTTTACTAGTAACGCCAATACGTTTTTTTCTTGAATTGGCGGGCATCCCTGATGTATACGTTTTTCTAATCGGCTTACTTTGGTTGACTCTAATATGCTCAGTTTATTGGGCTAATAAATTAGTAAATTACGAATACCCACATCGAACTCTTTTATGTTGTCTAGCAATATTCTCACCTATATCGAGAATTCCTGTCTTCATATTATGGTGGATTACTAAAAACTGGGAGTTGGGTACCCATTACGATATATTTGATAACTGGAGCCAAGCGCTAATTGGGCAGCTATTTTATGGCTCTCTTATTCAAATAGTTCCTGGATTCATAGTGGGTTCTATTGCTCTTGCTATTATACGCTCAAGAGTTAAATCAAAAGGTGTAGTAAAAACATAATAAATAAGGATAGGGCGCGAGCTTTTTCCGCGACTTAATCCTGTTGTTGGACAAGCTCGGGGCTCGCAGCCCGGTGTTGAAGGTGTCTGCTTATATAGTAGATATATCGAAGGACGGCTGAGGAGTAACGATTTGTTGTTATCACATCTCTTTTTTATAGACGAGTTTGGCTAAGACCGCCATTATTACTACTTTAGCTGTCTGTTTTACTTACCTTTTTAGTTCTTTTTCTCTTGTCACCTTTACCGACATGCTGACAATCAGCATTCCATTTTTTGGGTGTGTTGGGTGGTAATCGATAACCTGCTTGTGCCATGCCATGGCCTGAACGAATTTACCCCGAAACACTCTGTCCATGTTGTCGGCTTTAAACAGGTAGAGGCCTTTTTTGTGTCGCCATAATTGACTGCGTTTGTTGAAGCTGCCCGCCGGTACAATCAGATGTACATGAGGATGAAAGTCCAAATTACGGGCATGAGTGTGTAATACGACAGTGAGTCCAGCACTGCCCAATAGTTTCTTATCCCGTTTGAAGAAGGATTGTAAGGTGGCGACAGCGCAGTCAAACAAAGCCTGATAAGCCCATTTTTGATGGTGCCATACAAACGGTCTTAGCTGTCTTGGAGCAGTGAAGGTCACCATGTAATAATCGACGGGCAATAACTTTTGCTGTTGTCTGGCTAACCAGTCAGAGTTGGCCAGATGTTGGCAGGACGGGCAAAACCTGTCACCACAAGACGGGTGCTGCACGGTATCGTGCAAACAGTCCTCGCACTGACTGCCTATTTCACTGCAAGCTGGCGTATGACACGTCAAAATATGCTCAATGGTGCTGTGATGCACAGTCTGCATACGCTGACCATAGGCGCTGATAAATTCACTGTGATACTCACGTATGATAGCCGCCAGTTTAGTCATCACTGCTCTTATAAAACATGGTCTGTGGGAGCAGTGTTTTTAGCATGGCTGGCTTTGTAATTGGCGGTGAAAGCAAATTCTTGGGGTTTACCTTTCGAGGAGGACGCATTCAATGGCACCCTAAAACGCTGCTGTCGTTTAAACAGCGAGTAAGGGAATTAACGAACCGTAACTTGGGCGTGTCGATGAAATACCAGCTCTTCAAAATCAGCCAATACATACGCGGTTGGGTTAATTACTTTGGTATTGCGAATTGCTATCAACGCTGTGTCGATCTGGACCATTGGATTCGACGCAGAGTGAGAATGGCTTATTGGCGGCAGTGGCGAAAGCCACGAACCAAGGTAAGAAATCTGATGAGATTAGGTGTTCATGTTCAAGCCGCAGTGGCGTGTGGTATTACCAGAAAAGGACCATGGCGTAGTGCGAAAACTCCAGGGATCAATCAGGCTTTGTCGTTAGACTACTTGAAATCTGCGGGACTTTACTCGTTACGTAATGATTGGATCAAGCTTCACTATCCTAAGTGAAACGCCCTCGGCTCGGGCATCCTGCTTCGCCCTACCTTCTGCATCCATGCAGTCGTGTGCGGACCCGCATGCAGGGTGTTGTGGGGGCTGAGGGTTAGAGACCCTTGGCTACTCGATTAGGGCTCAACGCCAAGAGACTTCTTCAAATCTGAAAGCTGGATGAACAATTTCTCAGTAACAGAATCAATAAGTTCTATTGTGTCAGTAAGTCTAGGTAATGGTTCCTCTACATTTGATATTACAGTAATGCTTCTATTCTCGCGAACTTCTGCTAGGTGGAACTCTGTCTCTTGCACCGTCAAATCGGAATGCGCTAGCACTTGGTCTCTTAGTTGAAGAATTTCGTGGTGCAGTCGCAGTTGACCTATAGATACATCTGGCTCGCTTAATAGATACCCTTGATGCTCTCCAAAAGACTTCTTGAAGGGTTTTGCATATTCAATCAGTGCTAATTCGTGCGCAGCAGTAGCAACAAGCTCGCTCTCGGTTCCAACCGAAATAAGATCTTTAAGAATACTGCGGGCACGATTGATACCCCACATACTCTGAATTAGATGGACGTATTGTTCTTGCTCCTGAGTCATATTTTGAGCCCTAACGTTGTCATAATGGGCCGAGCGTAGCGAGGTCCAGCACACGAAGTGTGCGAACATTGATGGCCTTGTTAAGGCTACTTTCTATTTTGGTCATTTTTCAAATCGCCGAATTCAGATTGTAGATAGTAATACGTCTTCTCATAAATCCCCATCATTATATCGTCGAACTTTTCTTCATGCTCAGAATTGTATAGTGGGTGACCGTCCTCATTAAAAAGGTATTTTAATATCGCTTTTGATAGTTCTATATCAACCATACGTATAATAATTAACAGAATAATTAACAGAATAATTAACAGAATAATTAACAGAATAATTAACAGGACAGCCATGTTAACGAGCAGCCAAAAACATTATTTTGCCTTTAATTACGATGGCTGTCCTGTTAATTTGTTAATTATGATAACGTCTACCAGGTAGTTGAAATGGGTGTCTAGTTAATTCAATCGGTTAAGCCCCGAAGCGAATTCTTACACCTCCGTTGACAATAAAACCGTCGTTGCGGGACCAGATGTCGGTTGTCCATTGGCCATCAGGTGCGCGGATGGGTAAAACAAGTGGATCTTCTTTGGTTTGGCGAATATTCAGCAAGTTTTCAGCATTTATGAACCAACTGAATTGCCCAATAGTAATTTCGCCAAGTAGTCCAAGGTGCCAATAGGGTTTACTCTCAGTGCGATAAGGGTTGCCGTCTACGCGCTGCTCACCCGTGTAATAAGCTTCAAATCCCACTCTGTGGCTGCCGTGTTCCTCCCACATGGCAACAAACCCGGCTGAATGGCGCGGCGTAAGTTCAATGGGGCGACGACTTTGTGTCGTTGCGTCAAGCTCGCTCGCATCTAAAAACAGATAACTGGCAGTGAGTTTTATGTCTTGCCACTTGTAGCGCAGCATGAGCTCAGAGCCATAAATGCGTGATTCGCCTGCTGCATTAACTAAGCGGACTCGGTCAAGTGGCCCAGTGTTTTGAGAGGAAAACGCTTCTAACTCAGTCACACCATCGACGATTGAGCTAAACAACGTTACGCTCGTTTCGAGCTTATTGAGTTGGTAACCGATATCCAATGAGGACGTAACAGCCGTTTCTTCTTGTATGTTGTTTAACGGCGCCAGACGTACCAGGCCAGCCGCCTCAATCTTTTCGACAAAGGGCGTAGGCGCAAAATAGCCACGACCATAGGAAGCTCTAACTGTCCAATCACCCGGGCGATAGAGCATGGAGACCCGAGGGCTAAACTGGCTGCCGAATTCGCTATGCTCATCTATACGCCCGCTCAAGGACGTCGACAATTGATCTGTCAGCTCATAATCGGCTTGCGCAAACAAGCCAGGTACGTCATAGCTATAGTTGAAGCTAGGAAAGTCTTCCGATTCAAAGCGATCTGATTGTATTGCCAAACCGACCACCCATTGCGTGCTCAGCGTGTCGCCTGACAGGCTACTCTCAAGCAGATAACTTTCATGACGGTCGTTGTCTAACACTTGACCAAAACGTTTGTGGTGATTTTGAACCATGGCGGATCCGCGCACAGTCCAGCTCAGCGTCTCCCCAATTGGGCCATTAATAATCAGGCCACTATCAAAGCGTTCACTGTCTTGATTTTGCGGGAAAGGGTTCCCATCCGGTGTGGTTTGGCCGTCCCTTGTGCCGCCTTCACGCTTCTCAGTCATGAAACCCGCTGTTGCATAAAGGTTTGTGCCGTTTTCACTTTCCCAAAACAAGCGAGGCCGAGCGGTGAAACGTTCATAGCCTGCCATGTCAATCCAGCCGTCGTCATCTAAATCTTGCGTGCTCTGGTGATGGCTACCGGCAGTAAACGACGCGCCTAAAGAGTCGCTTAGTGGTGCCGCCAGATAGGTGGTTATGTCTTGTCCATCTCGGGAAGTCACGTTCAACAGCACCTCGCCTTCTGATTTGTCCGAGGGCCTGCGCGAGATCAGGTTGATCACTCCACCCATAGCAGATCCGCCGTAGAGCGATGAGGCCGAGCCCTTAATTATCTCGACACTGGACAGGTCAGTTGGAGGAATTTGCAACAGACCAATTGATGCAGCCTGACCACCAAAAAGTGGCAAGCCATCGTTAAGTAATTGAGTATAACGACCATATAGACCCTGCAAGCGAATGTTTGCACTGCCAAGCGCCGGCGAGGTGGTTTGCACTCGAACCCCTCCAGTTTCAGCTACCAACATAGAGATATTGCCAGGTCGCATAATGGCTTTTTCTTCAAGCTCCTCACGGACGATCATCTCTACTCGTATAGGCTCATCATTTACCGAACGACCCAAACGCGTCGACAGCACAAGGATAGATTCCACCTCTTCGTCATGTTCATGATGATCCTCATGTTTTTCATCGCCATGCTCATCTTTTTGTTCGTCTTTCTGGTGAGCTTTGTCGTTTTGCACAGCTTGCTGAGGTGAGCCAGAGCCAGAGTTTGGGCCAGTAGTGGATTGCTTGGCTTGTGATTTAAAAGATCCTAAGATATTAATCGCAATGACCAATAAAGCCATATTCATATAGAAAAAAAGAGACCGCTTAATAATTAAATTCCTTGAACCGAACCAGCGTTTGTCTGGATCTGATATTACAAAAATTGAAAGCCGGACAATATCATAAAGAATGTCAGGGATGGATAAGACTTGGGTAGGTGTTATACCAATCGACCTAAATATATGCTCACTCAGCGATGAATAAAAGTAGCGTAATCACGGCGCGTTTTAACCTGTATAACGGCTACAGCGTCAGCGACTTTGCTATCGCCCTTCGGGAAGGGATGGCAAGCTCCCTAACTGCATTGCAAGGTCTATGAAGGCAACCAACATTCCTTCGACGTTACGCTTTGCTATGAAACTTGCCAAGGCCTTCTGAGTTGGTCACATATCAAGGCGGAAAGGTATTAAGCCATTTTTTATACGTCACTTCGCCGTGTACCTATGGTTAGAGTATTACCCGAGAGACCTGCTTGTGCACTTAAAATCCACATTTTTATAGCCCAAAATTGTCCTCCGCTACACGCCGTGATTCGTTCAACCAACTGCTATATCCTGATGGATTGATATCATACTTAACGTCCCCTACTCAGCCTGGATAGATAAAGGCCAACCAGTGAAAAGGAGGTAAAAAACCTCCAGATTAAATCAAAACTCGTTACTGTTCTTAGCGTTTAGTACCTGTCCATTATTGCCGATGTGAAAGTAGATGGTTTTTCCGCTGGCCATGTTTTTGGCGCTTACGATGTAGGAGCCTTCTAATACTTCGACGACACTGAAGTTGCTGTCTTTGAGTTCCTTCCAAGTGGCATCGAGTTTTCCTACTTCAAAACCAAAATCTTTAAAGGCCAATTGCTTGACCGATTTACTGGCGATTTTGAGGGCAGTCTGGCCGTTGATTGCCCCATGATCACTATGGGCCAAAGCACTACCTTGTCCAAGTAAAGCGCTTAATAGCATCGCACATGCTAATTTTTTCATTATATTATCCTCGTTATTAATTGGTGCAGTTACGGTTTTAATCCAATCACTTCATACTGTCCTTCAACCATCAATTGAATGGCAACAGGCTGGTCACTGGTGTTTTTCCAATACCAGCCGTGAGAGCCGGTGAATGGTGCTGTAAAGCTGCCTTTCATCTCTTTCAATGTGGCAATGGCATAACTTTCAAAATAACCCGTGGTATCACCCTTGGGCTCGCCATGCAGATCGAAGTACAGTGGTTCACCATCAGTGAGCCATTCGTAATTCATTTTTTCATACTGACTCATGTGAAATTTATACTCGATACCCTTGCCGGCAGGTACGGATACTTCAATCACTTGCTGTGCTTGGGCAGAAGGTTGGTCTTTTGGCTGTCGGGACGGAGTTTGCTCAGTGGTGCTGGATAAAACGATCAATCCCAATTTTCCCCCCAAGCCTGTTGGGTCAATATTGTATTCTGCCGGTAAAATAATGCCGATGAACACCAAGGCCGCTATAACCGTAGCGGCTAAGCATGATTTTACTAGTGTTTTGCTGCTGACTACATGTTGCGTCATATCGTTTTATTATCCATTTTAATAAATATAGTACCCGGTCAGTTGAAGCCCTATCAGCATCAATCCAGCGCTCATTATTAAGGTGTTGCTTAAAGTGGAAAAACGTTGGAAGGAAGGTAACTTTCGCCAAAAATTTATCACCAGTAGGATAAATGCAAGAGCCATAAATTGTCCTAACTCAACGCCGATGTTAAAGGCAATAAGATTGCTCACCAGTCCATCTTCTGGAATCGCAAACTCCTGAAGTTTAGTCGCCAGGCCAAAACCATGAAACAAACCAAATATCAGTACAGCCAACTTGGTACTGGGTTGCCTGCCAAAAATACGTTTAAAACCACCGAGATTGTCGAAGCCCTTGTACACCACTGAAAATCCAATGATTGCATCGATTAAGTAAGCATTGACCTGTATGTCAGCCAATACGCCCCATAGCAGAGTGATACTGTGGCCAATGGTAAACATACTTACATATAGCAGCACATCACGACGTCTATACAGGAAGAAAATGACACCTAGTAAAAACAATAAGTGATCATACCCCGTAACCATGTGCTTGGCACCAATGTACAAGAAAGGTGCAAATTGCACCCCGGTATTTTGCTCAAGAAAAAGCCGGGTATTATCATCGACGCCATGAGCTGATGCATCTAAAGAAACGACTGCTAATGTCAGTACCAGCAATAATAAAATGAAACGGAGTAAATTAACCTGCATAAGATTGCTCTTCACCTGTCGTGACCTAAGCGTGAATTTGTTTCACTCTGCCTACCTGAGCATCGTCCAACCGTACTTTAATGCCATGAGGATGATTGGGTGAGTTGGTGAGGATTTTTGCGACAACGCCTTCGGTCAGATCGCCGCTGCGCTGGTCTTGTTTCAGTACTATTGACACATTAGCGCCAATTTTAATATTGGCTCGTTTGCTACCGTCCATTGGGAGTTCCTTTGGTTGATGAATTTATTGACTAAGCTCGTAGACTAGGTTCCTAGTCAGAGGTTTTGTCTTTAAATTCTCGTTATATCCACCAAAAAATCAATTAAACCAGTGGGTGAGTGAGAGTTAAAGGTTTTATGGGCTTTAGGTGATTTAAGTTACCTATTGGATAATTACATCAGTTTAGCTACCTAATTATATCAGAACTGCCAGTCATTATCATCCAACACTGCCATCTAATAACACCTAGTGTTACCACTGAATAACATTAGGTTTGCCACAATAATTTTAAGTTCTTTGTGCGCTACGCGGAATAAAAATGTTGAAATTGTTTGTGTTGAGCGATGTCGACTGTACATCCGTTAGTTGACTTAAGCAGGCCAGCAGCTAACTTAATAACCCTCGACTTAGCGGACGTTCAAAAAATCAGTTTTGAGACTGATTTCAGGTTCAAAAAAGCAAAATACAGTTATAGAATGAGAACAATATCTATGACGGCCGTAAGCTCATTATAGGCATTCACATTCTATTTTTAACGTTAACTTTGAGCCTATTGCCATCATAAAACCATCGCTTGATCTATCTCTATTGGGGCACAAAGTGCCTTAGAAATTATGTTCACCTTGGTAATGTTGACTTTGAATTTAAATAATTAGCATACTTTGCATTTACCTCATAAGTTGTCTCTTTATGGTTGTCTCTGTTTATGGATAATTGTTTGCGCGCGTGAAAAATAGGTCGTTTATCGCATATCGCAATAAAGTGGATCTTTAATTTAGTAGCCCAACCTCTTACAGCGACTACTCGCGCTTTCCCCTTAACCTGTCGATAGCTTAGGACGACACCGATAGTATTAAGCCCTTTCCATTTAGGAAACTGTTTAGCCAGCTCAGACGCATCTTGTACATAATAGTCTCGAGCCTCAATGCGGCCATGGCTACGCTCAATCTGATAGGCCTTTTCCTGCTCTGCCAATGACTCAGCAAAAGCGTGCTGCACCGCTTGATAAAGTGACTCCTGGTTGCCTTTGACTGCCAACAGGTAATCTGCCTGCT
>JAWUXW010000172.1:0-10686 GCA_034111125.1 Paraglaciecola sp. | reverse complement strand
ACTATGGTTAAAGCGCAAAGCGTGTTGAATATCCCTAGCGACAAACTGAATGTTAATGGTGGTGTTATAGCTCTAGGTCACCCTATGGGGGCTACAGGTAGCATTATGATGGGTGTGTTGATTGATGAGTTAGAGCGTAGGAGTTTAAAGCGTGGGGTTGTGGCGACTAGTGGGGCTGCGGGGAGTGGGACTGCTTTGATGGTTGAGAGGGTTTAGGGTTAAATCAGAATCCTGCTGCGCTGCATCAATAAGGTGCGCATATAGTTTGGTTTATATTGGCTTCCATAAGATAGTTAGCGCAGAATAAAATATTAGGGAAACCAAGTATTGCTTTATAAATTTGATATGGAATTTTGGCCTAGGGAATAACATACTGTTTTATTAAAGGAATTTTTAATGAAGGGAATCAAGACCAAAATTATAAAGCAATCTAGTTACAGAGCAGCCTGTTCTATATATAGTTTGTTAGGATTCACAGGGATCTATGAATAATCAGAAAATTGAACCAGGAAAAGTAACCAAGCCAATCCAGTTGGTTGCCGCATGGTTGGTCGGACTAATTATTGTGAATGCAGCTTTTCTAGCAACATCAGTTGGAATAGATGAACCTGTCATGCTTAAGGCAATACTAATATATGCTTCAATCATAAATGTTCCTTTATTTTTGGGGGCAATATTCCTACTTCAAACAAAATTCAGACCGCAGTTGCAAGAGGATTCTTTTTACTCCAAGTATCTAGATAGTAAGACAAATCAAGTTGTCACGAAAAGTAAGCAGGATTCAATAGAAATCGAATTAGCGCAAATAAAGAGCATTGCGCAGAAGCGTGTAGCTGTAAGCATAGATTCATCTGAAGACGAAGTTCTATCTAGATACAATATCGGGCTAAATGATCACCTAAGCAACTTCACAGAGATTCGTGGATTATTAAAGAAACGTACAATCCCTCTAAATACAATATTCGGTTCTGTTTCCACTACTGACATTCCTGGAAAAAATATAATGACCTTTGCTCACGACCTAGACTTTAAAGCAAAAGTAGCCGCTATCAAGTTGGGAGCTGAAATTGGCGTAGAGGGGTACAATTACTTTGACCCCAGAGAAGAAGATTCAGAAGAAGATATACTAATCGGGGCTTATGGGTACGATAGAGGATACACGCCAATTACCAAACAGCTAAAGGAAATAGTAAACAATAATCCAGAGCCAGTAGATGTTAAATACTACGAACATGTTACAAAAGCATCCTAACAAATCAAGCAATAAAGCCGCACTAATGTGTGCCTCTTCTTGAGACATTAGATCTCTATGATAAATACAAATAATGTAATAAATGACTTTAGATCAAACTCTGCGTTTAAGACTGACAGTGAAGTTGCTCTATTTCGTCAATTAGCTAAATCAATATTAAAAAATTCGAGTGGAATGTTTATTGACGAGACGCATGGAACAGTTGCTAAAGTGGAATTCACATCTCCCATTACTAGTATTGAGCGCTGTGAAATTTCAGATTTATTGCTAATCATAAAACATATGCACACTGGGGAAATAAGGGCCACTTTCTGGCAGGTAAAAAAAGAGAAGCATCCACGATGGCCTATTGCTAATTCTGACGCTAATTTTGATTTCCAGGGCCAATTTAATCAATGGGAGCTCCTTTCCCTGCGGCCAGCAATAGTGGGCAAATCTCGATTCCTTCCGCCACCTGGTTTACTGAAAAATGCTAGCTCACCCTCTATTGGCTCATTTGGTGTTTTTTATGAGTTAAATGGCAACATTGAAGTTAACTACTCTGTTGCAGAGGCTGTGGCATCATCAGGCATATCAAAACATCCTAGAATGGTTATTAACAATCATCTCACTAAGTATTTTTATGCAAATCAGGAAGCTATTGTACGAAAAAACATGAAGTCTTTCCTAGAAGCCATTAATGATTTCACTGTTGGTGCATTACTGAAACCAACAAACCCCGCAGATACATGGCTTGCAGGCTATCTAAATAATAAATGCAGTGCTAGAGGTAAGCCGCCCTTTATCAGCGATGACTGGTTCAGTGAACCAACACCTGAAAATGATAATAATCTTGATAAAGATGGAGATGGAGATGGAGATGGAGATGGAATTTCAGTTTTAATGATTGAAATAGAAAATTAAAGAAGTCACATAATTAAAGGGGACAGAGTGAAGCGCCCCAGTTTAACAGCTACTTTAAGTTAAAGGGGACGGCGGGATTAAAAAACGAACAAACTGGTCAAAATTAAATCCCTCCGGCCTCTTTAATTTATTAATAAAGCAATCTAGATATAGAGCAGGCTATTCTATAATAAATTGTTAGGTTTCAGAAAAAATAAGAGTTAATCATGAACGGAATATCTATAAAAATTTTGTTAAAAAGTCCTTCATTGGCTGCTATCGCGGTGCTTCTATATTGGGTTTTCTATGTAATTCTAATACAAGATGGATATTCAACTGCTAATCACAACCTTTACATATCACTATTTAATTTTTTTATTGTTTGGCAACTTTCGATTATAAGCCCAAACAGTGGGCCAAAGTTTTTCTGGATAACCTATGGGGTTGTATTACTATGGATTTGGGTGCCGGATCTTATCGGCTCAACTATTGGTTTTGGCTATAAATTTTTAGCTTTGCTTATCCCATTCCCAAGCTTTTCTATCTTCAAACTATTGTCAGAGCAGAGTGAAACATAACAACCGCAATCAACAGGCGCAATTTTTCTTCGCTTCAATCGTCCCTTCTTGCGAGAGTTACGTGCCAATTCGTTCACCACAGTTTTCTCAAGATGCAATCGATAAATGTTTGGTTTTGTTTTAAAATATGGGAATAAAATGAGCAAAGATGTAAAACAACAAAGCAATCCATTCTCTACTGGAGGTGGCGGTGTAAACTTTGAAACTAGAGTTCAAGCTGCTTTTGCACTGTCACTACTAACAAAGTCTTGTGTGCCTTGTTTATCACAGGATATGAGGGCAAAAGAGTTAAAGTTCCAGAATAAATATGATGGTGTAAATACGGATGACTTTGTTTTAGTTGCAACTGATAAAGCAAATAATCAAAGTCAGCTTTTTGCCCAGATTAAGCATGAAATCACTATAAGTGGGGCTGCTGATTCAATGTTCGCTGAAGTTATTAACAGCGCATGGAAAGATTTTAAAAGTACTGAATTTAATATTGAAAATGATTCAATTGCATTAATAACAGGTCCGTTACCCAAGCTTGAAGTTAATAATACTCTTCCTATATTGGAATGGGCTAAGTATTCATCAAATTCAGCAGACTTTATTAAAAAATCAAAAACTAAAGGCTTCACTAGTGAAGTAAAAGTTAACAAGCTAAATATATTCAGGGCACAATTAATCAGTGCTAACGATGGGAGTGCAATTACTGATGATGAATTATGGCTTTTCTTAAAAGCTTTCCAGTTAATTTCTTTCGACTTAGATGCAAAATACTCAGTCGTTGCAAATCTTTTGTGCTCGTTGATTGAATGTTACTCGGATGAATCACCATCTCTTGTTTTGTCTAAATTAGTAACATGTGCCCAAGAATTTAACCAAAATGCAGGGACGCTAACTCAAGATAATGTACCTAAAGAAATTAAATTATTATTTGAGCCGGCAAGTAAAGTAAATTTTGAAAATGATTTCTTAAAGCTTAAAGAGCGTGGTGACCATATATTTGAGGGGATATCGAATACCATTAATGGCTTTCATGTAAATAGGGTTGAGCAGCTAGCAAAAATAGCTGAACTGTACGAGGTAAATGACTTTCTTTTTGTTACTGGTGCTAGAGGTGTTGGCAAATCTGGAGTTGTTAAAGACTTTATCTCAACAAAAGGTCAAGATGTCCCTATTTTCTATTTAAGAGCTGAAGACTTAGATAAAAGCCACCTTAATGATGTATTTACATCTATCGGAATGAATTCCACGTTAGGGCAGATAGAAGGGTACTTCTCGTTACTTAAAGAAAAAATACTCGTTATTGAATCTCTAGAAAAAATTTTAGAGCTCAATTATCAAGATGCATTTGTGGATTTACTTCAATACATAAAAAGACAAGCGGGTTGGACTATTATTGCTACGGGCCGTGATTATGCACATCAACAACTTACTTTTAATTATCTTCAACCAAGTGCTATCCAGTTTGACAGTGTAAATGTGGAAGGGCTTACGACGGATCAAGTTACCCAAATCAGTGAGCATATTCCTGAGCTAAAAGAGCTAATATCTAATGATTCGTTAGCTGAATTACTTAAAGTACCATTTTTTATCGAGATTGCAGTAAGAGCTATTGGAAATGGCGCACAATTTAAATCTGGTGATACTGAAGTCGATTTTAGAAGTACCGTCTGGGCAACAGTGATTTCAAAAGAGGCAGATAGAAAATCAGGAATGCCAGATAAACGAAGAGCAACTTTTATTAATATTGCAAAACAACGAGCGAAAAAAATGTTGTTTGGTATTAGAGCTAGTGAATTTGATCCTGAAGTCATTGCTAAATTGGAAGAAGATCATTTAATTCACCGTGACCAGAAGTCTGCCACTATAAGTCCAATGCACGATGTATTAGAGGACTGGGCATTAGAAGAATACATTGAGAGCGAGTACGTTGAAAATTCACATGACTTAATCAAATTTTTACTAACTATTGGTAATGAGCCTGCAATTAGTAGAGCCTTTAGGTTATGGCTATACAGCAAATTAAAATTTGATGATGCAACTAATGAATTTGTTGAAGAAGTACTGACCACTGATGGTATAGAAAGTTATTGGAAAGATGAGGCTATTGCAGCGATTATGCAACATGGCTCGCCAGAAAATTTTCTATGTTCTCTAAAGTCTCAGCTTCTAAAAGATGATTGCGCACTTTTGGTCCGCTTTTGCTTTATTCTAAGAATAACCTGTCAAAAGCCAAGCTCACTATATAATTATTTATTGGTTAACGATGAAAAACCAGGGATTTTGAAATCCTTGTTCTTACAACCCTATGGTAATGGTTGGGAAGCACTGTTTAATTTTATCTATGAGGTTAAGCAGGATTTGAGTAACTCTATACTCACTCAAGTTGTTGAGGTGATAAATGACTGGTGTGCCCTCATTAATATATATGAGGAACTCCCAAAAGCATCACAAAAGGTTGGTCTGTTGAGTTTATGGCTGCTTGAACAGGTTAAAGATTCTTATCGTGATGAAAAGCGAAGAAAAAAAATACTTAATGCTCTATTAAAAGTTTCAACAGCAGTTAAAGAAGAATTTGATAAATTAATGGGGCAGGATGTTTTCATCTCCAAGGTCAAGCCTAGAAGATTAAGCTATGTTGATGAGCTGACTAGCTTAGCCCTTGTAGGCACTAATGTACCTATGTTATGTAAGCGTAACCCTGACTTTGTTATTAAGCTTTCATTGCACGAATGGCTATTGCAAACACCAGAAGAAGATGAATTTGGCTATAGTTCTTATGGCCGAATTGATGTTGAAGAATCCTTTGGTTTAGATAGAGAACGAGATTTTTTTCCTGCAAGTGGTTCTAAAGGGCCTTTTAAGTATCTTCTTCAGTCAAAACCTAGACTAGCGTTAGATTTTATTATTAAGTTATGCAACCTAACGGCACAAAAATATTCGGAATCTAAATTTGCTAAACCTTATGATAACGAAGATGACACTATTTATGCCTATGAGACAGTCGTAAAGCAAATAGATATCACACTCAATGATGGCACAGTAGTAAAGCAGTATGCGTCACCTCACCTTTGGAAAGGCTATCGAGGACAGTCTACGTTGCCTTACCTACTACAATGTGGGCTTATGGCGTTAGAGAACTGGTTAGTTGAATATATTGATAAGTGTGGCGAAAACAATGAAATAGATTGGATTTACGATTACTTATTACGTTCTAGTAACTCAGTAATGCCTACATCTGTTTTAGCATCAGTAGCAATTGGTTTTCCTAGCAAAGTTGGAACAGCAGCATTTCCAATACTTAAGGCTTCTGGTTTCTACCATTTAGACTTGATCAGAATGACGGCTGAAATGGGAGGAAATGAAATGCATTTCTTCGGTCATGATAGAGATGCATTGTCGAAAATCTACATAGAAGAGCGAAGAGAGGCTGCACTTAGGCCATGGAGGAAAGAGTCATTAGAAACCTTATTAGCAAGGCTTCAGTTCGTAAATGAACTCAGGACCGATGTTTTAAAAATTGTCGATGAATTGATAAGTGAAGCGACTACTCGTAATGAAAAAAAACTGCGGTATATGGTACATCGAGTTGATACAAGAACTTGGGAAGCTGTTGAAGACAAGGATAATGATCGAATATTGCTTCAAAGCGCATCTGAACTACCGGCAGATTTAAAACAAGATCAACAAGAGTTTAATGAAAAGCACGCAATTGATAACACCGTAACTAGTTTAAATTTATGGGGGAAAAAAATATTCGAAGATAAAATATTCGAAGATAAATACTTCTCTTCATATCCCGAAGCATTAATAGCTGCAAAAGAACTACTTAAATCCCTTCAAAAAAATGAGATTCATAATTTTGTAGATATGGCTGTAGGCACAATTACAACTGTTGCTGCCGTCTGTATTCGTGATGATTTGTTGAACTTAAGTGATGACAATAAAGAGTGGTGCTTAGGCGTTATCCTTGAATCAATATTTATGCACGCCGATAATAGGAATGGGACAACAGCACATGATAAAACTGATTATTATGGTTCTGGTGCGTGTGCATTTGTCTTACCTAAGCTATTTGACTTAGATCTTGATTCAGAACAAGAAGAGCGTTTGAAGCTTGCTTTGGCTACAGCGTTAACGCATGAAAACCAAAATGTTAATGCTTATGCCGCCAAAGGAGTAAGGGAGTTTCTTTGGTCAAGAGACGCTGAACTAGCATCTCGTTGTATAAGTGGAATGGTCGAGTATGCCAGATTCAGAAGGGAAGACAGTATGGCGCGAGGGTTCTCTCATTTACAAGGTGATGAGTTGAAAGCAGCGCTCGAAAACTGGAATGGTCTTATAACAACATTTCGCTATGAGTTACTTGAAGGACGTTTTAAGTTATTAGTTAACGATATTTCTTTGGAAAGCCACTCTTCGTGGCTTCTGCATTTACCAATGTTAATGGTTCCACATAGCACTATGGATGATAGTCAGATTCAGTTAGTTAACAAGTTAGTGAATTTTGTGTTTGATACTGAATATCAAAATCACCGCTCAAGTGGTGATGAAAAAATAAGTCATGACATAAAAACACAGATGCAAGATTGCCTTTCAGAACATGTTATTTCTTCAAGAAATAGTAATTTTATGCCCTTTAAAGATCTATTGGTATTGGGATGTTCAAAAGCACCGAGCTTTATTTATTCGTTAACATTGTCATATCATGTCGCTGTGGAAAAAGAAGATGATTACGATGCTATATGGACACTTTGGAGTTTGTTAGCACCGGAGGCACATAAAATAGCTTTGAACGATGTAAATGACAGATATATTGGTTTGCAGAGTGATTTAAACCAGCTGTTACGCGGGATGATGTATGCTGATTGCCCTTGGCAAGGTAATGAGAATGAAGAAAGTGATATGAAACGAGGGGGCCATTATTTATTAGAATTTGCAAATGAATCTGCAAATAATAGCCATGTTTTCGAAGCATTAGCATCTTTAATGTATCAATTTCATGCAGTGTTTTTTGACAAGGGAATTCACTTGTTAGCCTCTAGATACGCAGAGAACTCAAGTATTATCGCCAAGCAAACCAATACCGCTTATTACTTGGAAATGTCGATAGGGCGATATTTACAAATTGAGAATAGAGGAGCATTAAACCGAAAAATATATAACTCATGCCTTGAGCTACTTAACGGCGTTGTAGAAACTGGTTCTGCAAGGGCTTACTACCTTCGGGAGCAGATGGTTAGGTCACGAAAAATACATGTTTGAATTAAAAGAATTAAAGGGGTCGTAACGGTTGTTTTTTGTACAATGAAAAGAATTAGTCCCCTCCGTCCCTCTTTTAGAGAACACTACTTATACCACGACGTTAAATATCACAATGGAGACAAGCATGTATTTGGAATATATAGGAGTAGCACTTGGTGTTCTGTCGATAATAGTTAGCTGGCACTACGGCTCAAGAACGAGCAGAAGGAGAAGAAAAATCCTTCTACATGAAGAAGAACTCGCCAAAATACAAAACTACTCAAAAACGACCGGATACAAATATATAATCCACGACTCGTTCTCAGTTTTATTCTATGCGTTATCGATCTTTCTCATTGCTTTAGGTCTCCAGCAAATTCTCCTAACAATTATAACGAATACGACAGCCATTCTATTTATTAAGCAAATCACAGCTGGGGCCTATATTGGCTCTGGCGGAGTTCTCTTAGAGTCATTTATCACTTTAGCAAATTCGTACAAACCAGAAGCGGCAGTAGAAAAGATAAGCGGGAAGATCGAAAAGTTACAAAACGATGTTTAATTAATTAAATTATTAATTTGAGGGGACGGCGGGATTATAAATTGACCAAATTGTTTGAAGTTAAATACCGCAGCGCCCTTCTATGAAAAGGAAAATAATATGTTATCTGATATAGATATGGATACAGTATTTGCTCACTATCAACAAAGATTGGTTGCACATCAGGAACTCACACAATGCTTCCAAGCCCATAATGTACAAAACTACGTTAATCTGGCATTAGGTATTACAAGCCCTGAAGGTAACTATAGTGCAGCAGAATATCAGTTAGGACCTATGGTTTTAGCGAATAACTCAGCACAATCTGTATACAATCTAGCAATACAGCTAGATGCTCTTACTGATTCACATCACGTACCTCTCACTATATATCAAGCAAATATGCCTTACCTAAGGATCAGCTTGGGGTCAGAAATAGCAATGATGCTAAACCCTGATAAGTACTGGGTGGGCAATGTACGAACAATCTATTCACATTTGCTATTAAAACATAACGGAAACCAATCAGTTGCTGATGAAGAACTTCAACTTTATAGAGAACCAGATGGTTGCCGGCCATCTGAAATGGAATATCTGATATGGAGAGATTTATATCTATCACTTGAGACTAGTCTTAAGAGTATAGCTAAAATGGGCGATGAAGAAGCCACAAAGCAAGGCGTATCTAGTGGTCAACTTAAATATATGTGGGCCGATGCTATCTGTTCAATCTTGTATTCTAATCATGCATAACACGATAAAAACTTAATTCCTCCGACCCATATACTGCTGGAGAACTAATGGATTACTTTGAAGCGATTGTAAAAACTCTTTTGGAAGACGACGGCTTTTGGACTAGGCAGTCATTCAAAGTTAATATCTCTAAAGAAGACAAACGCAACATTGGAAAGCCTACAATACCTCGCCCTGAAATTGACCTTATCGCTTTTAAACCTGCATCAAAAGAAATACTTGTAGTAGAGGTTAAGTCCTACCTTGATTCTTCGGGCGTACATTTATCCTGCTTGCAAGAACGACATGAAATACCTGAGGGGCGATATAAACTATTTACATGCGAGAAGTATCGAGAGATTGTATTCACACAGCTAAATAAAGATTTAATGAGTTTAGGCCTTATTGATACAAAGTATAAGATACGCTTAGGCCTGGCGGCGGGTAACGTGTACAGAAAATCGGAACAAGAAATTCACGAGTATTTTAATAGTCAGTCTATGTTTTTTTGGGGGCCATCCGAGATAAAGAAACGTATACAAGGATTAGCTACAAAAGGTTACGAAAATGACCCAACAGTTATAGCGGCAAAGGTACTTATGCGGGACTAAGAATCAGGAATTAAAGGGGTCGTAACGGTTATTTTTTATATAGATTAAATCCCTCCCTCCCCTTTTATTTCTCCGTCCCTTTTATTTTTTGTTCTGAAAAATTTCAAACATTACCATTATCGAGCTGGCTCACCGTAACGCGCAAAATACTCGCGGGAGAAAAACAGGATTTGGATTATCCAATATAAGATGGTGACCAGTATGAGCATGGTTGGTATCGCCACGATGAGTAGCAGCTGCTCTTCTTGCATACTCTTAAGATTAGCGCCCATCATTTTGACGATTTTGTCGGTGAACGCTAATGCCGCCCAAACCAGTGAAAAGCCAATGCGCGAAACATGCCTAATAATACGTTGTGTGCCAGAAAGCCCTGAATGGTAAAGGTTACGAATATCCCCCAATGCAAAGCAAATTGCTAAACCACCCCAGACCAAATAGGTAAAGGGAGCTTCTTCCTCTCGCCAACCCATACTGATTGCAAATGCAGTAATGGCGAAACTGACAATCCATATCAAAGCAGTTACTTCAAGGCGGCCAGTTTCATTGTTTTTATTATGGACGGTTAGCCAGGCGGTAAACACGGTATACATCACTAGTGCACCCAACATCATGTCACCGATGGAATTTTTGAGATAAGCGGCGGCAATACCCGAAATCAGCATGACTATCATGGCTAGAGTAAAATAGGCGCCTGCCTTCCTATGAAGTGTACTGCCTTTCTTGGCGAACATGGCAACCACCGCTGTCACCAAGACGATCGTTCCCGCGGGGGTATGTATTGCCCAAACAATGATGTCTTTCATGTGTAAAGTCTCAGGGAATAGTTTGCTAAAACTGAATAACTGAAGTTGCTTAGTT
>JAWUXW010000171.1:0-12264 GCA_034111125.1 Paraglaciecola sp. | reverse complement strand
ATTTGCTAGTCATACCGTGCCGGAAACGTTCGGCTTCGAGCTGGAATTAAATGACCTACCCTGGGAAACCGATGGCAGTTTATTTGACGAGGAAGTGTTCGACGAGCAACTCTCCGTATCCGAAGATGGGGTTGAAATTGGCGAAGAAGAAAAATTACTGCCGCCTCCTCAAGTTCTGATCTTATCCAGCGGTGATATCACGCCCTTTTCCTTGAATTTTATCTATGAACCTGAGTTTAATGATGATGAGCCCAGCTATTTTCGCTTGAACGGCGAAGACAGCACGCCCCTTATGCGTGAAGGGCCTTTGGATTCCCTATGAAGGTGCTAGCTCATAATAAGCAATGCGGCATGACTTTATTAGAAGTCATGGTTGCCTTGGTGATATTTGCCTTAACGGGTACCGCAGTCATGAAAGCCGCCTCAGAACATCTTAACGGTATAGGTCAGATTGAAGAAATTACCTTTGCCACCTGGGTCGCCAATAATAGATTGACTCAGTTGCATATCGATCCAAGTTGGCCGCCCAAGGACAAGCAAAAAGGCTCAGAGGAAATGGCCGATCGCACCTGGTATTGGCAGCAGAAAGTGCTTAAAACCAATGACAAAGATATGTTTTCAGTTGAAGTTCGGGTCAGCCTGGACGAGCAATTTGAACAGAGCATTACTACGGTCACCAGTTTTGTGGCCAAGGCAAATATATGACTATCTGCCGACTTAGAGTGAAGCACCAGGGTTTTACTTTACTGGAAATTCTTATCGCCATGGCGATATTCACTCTAATCGGCTTGGCGAGTACTTCGGTGCTGACCACCGTGATTGACAGCGATCAAGCCTCCAGCCAACGATTCGAAAAACTTGAGGGTTTACAACGGGCCATGCTCACCCTCGAACGAGATATATTGCAAGCAATACCCAGAGCGATACGAGTCAATGGTGAGGCAAATACCACGGTGATGCGCGGTGGCCGGGATTTACTCGATAGCGAAGCAGACGGCATCGGTTTTGTCCGGGCAGGCTGGCACAACCCCCAGCTTATGTTACCCCGCAGTACTTTGCAGGCCGTTGGCTACCGCCTGCAAGAAGGTCAATTACAGCGTGTGTATGGCAATTATCTGGATAACGTCATTGGTTTTGAACCCAAGGTGAAGGTGCTATTGCAGGATGTCACTGATTTTCGGGTGGAGTTTTTGACTAGCTCTAAAAACAATGGCGAAGAGGCCAGTTGGCAAGAAAGTTATGTGGGAAAGGTATTACCCCTGGCAGTTGCGGTAACCCTTAACAGCAAAGACTTCGGCCAAATTCGCCGTGAATTTTTCTTACACGGGGCAAGGTCTTGAGCGGGGGCATACAACAACAGGTTTTGACGAAGCAGCGAGGCGTTGCCTTAATTATCGTGCTGTTGATAGTGGCCCTCGTCAGTGTATTGGCCACTGAAATGGGTGCGCGCCTGCAATTGCAGGTAAAACGGGCCTCAAACATCAAGGAAAACAACCAAGCTTACTGGTATGCCATGGGCGCAGAGCAATATGCCCGAAAATCGATAAGGTTGTTGGTAGATGAAAGTGATGGGGTGATCCACCTAAAGCAGCCCTGGTCTGAAGAATTTGTCTATCCAATCGAAGGCGGTGGCATACAGGCACAGTTATTTGATATGCATGCCTGTTTTAATCTTAACGCCTTGCATGTGGCCAAGCCGGCCAATGGCCCCCAGAGCCCAGGTTCGTCAGAGCCGGCTATTGCGTTTCATGAGCTATTAACTAAGGCCGAGTTAAACATTCCGGGCTTTGAAGCAGAAACCCTGCGTGATTCTCTGGCCGATTGGTTAGATGAAGATGACTTTATCCAGAACTTAGGGGCCGAAGACAGTGATTATGAGTCTAAGCGTTTCCCCTATATGGCGGCGAATAACCTGATGGCCCATAAGTCTGAGCTGCGCATGGTCAATGGCGTAGACTTAGCCTGGCTGGCTAAGCTGATGCCATTAGTGTGCGCAATTCCCCACTACAGTGAGCTGAAGATTAATGTGAATACTCTGAGCGAAAAAAATGTGGCGATATTGGCTGCAGCTACCACCCTAGATTTAGCCAAGGCGAAGAGTTTACTGGCCAGTCGCCCAGAGGATGGATGGCAAAAACCAGCGGACTTTATGGCAGAAAGGGAAATGGCCGCATTGACAAATTTGGCCCCTGAACGTGCAGCTTGGTTTGATGTGACCACTAATCATTTTATTTTACATACCAAGACAAAGTATAATAACGCCACATTTTCGATGGCCACGGTATTTGCCGTCGACGCAACAAACAATGTTACGGTACTGAGAAGAGAGTTTGGCGGAATATGAGCCATAAACAGCAAGGCATAACAGCATAATGGAACAGTTAGTAGTGAGATTGGGTTCAACGCCATCGGATCCACTTAGTTGGATTGTATGGTCAAACCAGGAAAGTGAAATTATTGCTTCTGGCGAGCTAGCAGATGCACAGGGGCTGGCAAGCTTAGCCGAACGGGCCGGTCAACGATTTATAACCGCTCTGGTGCCCACCAGTGACATACTGCTGAAATGGGTGAGCCTGCCAGCCAAAGCCGGTCGCAAGGCGTTAATAGCTATTCCTTACATGCTTGAGGATGAAATCAGCAGCGACATTAGCCAGCAGTTTTTCGCCTTAGGTCCGAAAAAAGGCAACGAACAGGCTGTTGCCGTCGTGAGTAAAGAAAAACTACATCTGTGGTTGGCGATGATCAAGGACGCCGGGTTAAACTGCGACAAAATTATCCCTGATGTATTGGCTTTGCCTGTGGCCAAGCAGGGCTGGGCAATATTGGAGCTGGCTGGACAGTTACTTATCCGTCAGGATCAGTGGGCCGGCTTGCAAGGGGAAAAGCCCTGGTTAGTACAAGCCATTAATCACTATGCAAAACAGCAAACCGAGCCACTAGCAATAGAAAACTACAGTAACGGTGAATTCGTCGAACTCAGCCATGTTGCCCTTGAAGCACAAAACCTTGAACTGCCTATGAAGGTCTTGGCCAAGGGCGCGCTGGACAGTAAATTTAACTTGTTGCAAGGGGACTTTAAGCCTAAAACACAAAATACTGGTGACTGGAAAAAATGGCGTTTAGCCGCAGTTTTGGCGGTCATTGCCTTACTCACCACCCTCATCGACAGAGGCCTGGAACAAAGTCAGCTCAGTACCCAACGAGCAGAATTGAAGGCGCAAATTGATGGGGAATATAAACGAGCCTTTCCTAATTCTGCACCGCCAGTCAAAGTCAAAGTGATAATGGCAAAAAGAATGGCCGCACTGGAACAAGGTGGTGGTGGTGCGTCGATGGTAGTCATGCTTTCCCAGCTTAGCCCGGCATTTTCCGATAGTCAGGTAAAACCACAAACTCTAAGGTTTGATGCCTCTCGTGCGGAGCTACGCATGCAGGCGGTGGCGAATAATTTTGAAGCTCTTGAGCAGTTTAAAAAACTGGCCGAAGCCCAGGGATTTGAGGTCGAGCAAGGTGCCATAAATAATAAAGATAGCCAGGTGATTGGCTCATTGTCGATTAGGAGCTAAGGTGAATAAACTCAAACAAAGCTATCAGCAATTAAGTGAGCAGGAACAGCGACTGGTGCTGATCTCCGCCATTGTGATTGTCATTGGATTATTTTACTGGGTCATCTGGGCACCCTTAAACCAATCTCTGGAAACGGATCGTAAAGCGGTTGCCGCCCAGCAAGAATTATTGAGTTGGGTGCGAAAAAACGCTAATCGTGCTATTCAGTTACGCGGCGCAAGCCGCAGCACAAGCTCATTTAGCGGCTCTCTTCCTCAGGCCGTTAACCAAACCGCCGGCCGTTTAAACATTGCTATCTCGCGCATGCAGCCACAGGGCGAGGAATTACAAGTGTGGGTCGATCAAGCTCCCTTTAACGATGTACTAAATTGGTTGCAAGCACTGGAGAAAATGGGGGTGAGTATACTGGATATGGATATAGCCGATGCCAATATTCCTGGCCAGGTGAAGATACGACGACTTAAATTAGCAAAATCATGATTCAAGGGACACAAACAGCACTAAAATGGACTCTACTGTGCTTGCTTATCTATGTGGCTTTTTTAGTGATAAAATTACCCGCCTCCCAGGTTGTTTCTCGTGTTCAACTTCCACCTGACGTGAGCTTAAGCGGCGTATCAGGCACAATCTGGAATGGTCATGCTCAGCAGGTAATCGCCCATGGTCTGCCGCTTAATAAGCTTTCTTGGCAATTAGATGCATTGCCATTGCTTTGGGGCAGTGTGAGTGCTCAGGTCAAGGCAGGTGACATGCGTACCGTCGATGAAATATCTTTCAAAGCGAAGCTTCAGCTTGCAAAAAATAGCCTTAGCGCTCAGGACTTACAAGCCTACTTACCCACCAACCTGGTTATTTCTTTATTACCTCTGCCATTTCCGGTTCAGGCGGATGGCCGTTTTCGTGTCCAGCTTGAAGAACTGGATTACGCCGATGGTTGCCAGGCGTTAATGGGCCAAGGCCAATGGTTAAAAGCCGAAGTAGCCGGTTTGCAAGGCCAGATAGTGCTAGGCAATTTTGATGCACAGCTTAGTTGCGATGAAGGTGATGTGCTGCTTGAGGTAAAAGAGCCCAACAGCTTTGGACTCAGCGCTATCGCCCGTATTCCCAAAACCATGCAGTTTTCTGTAGAAGGCAAGTTTAAACCCGATCCAAACCTGCCAGAGGAAGTGCAACAAGCAGCACTGTTTTTTGGTAAGCCGGATGGGCAAGGATATTATCCCCTTAAGCTTTAGTTAAGTTTTGTAATTCTGCAGCAATTTGCTTGAGTAATAACGCCTCTTGGCTGCTAAGTGTATTTCCAGAGATTTTATGTAGCTGAATATGCTGCCCCTGATTAAAGGCTAAAAACTCATTCAGGGATGGCTTTAGGGAGTTTAAAAATGCTTCGGGGCGCTTTGTTTCTATATGCAGATTGTTGATATGCAATACCGCTGTTTTGCGATCGATTTTTGCATCCATGCGCCCAGCAAAGGTATCGCCCCACAACAGCGGCAGTGAAAAATAACCATATTGGCGCTTGGCGGCCGGCACATAACATTCGATCTGATAGTTAAAATCAAATAAGTTCTCGGTGCGCTTGCGCTGGATCACTAAATTATCAAAGGGAGAGAGAATTTTCACCTTACTGCGGCTCAGTGATTGAGCGAGTAAGGCTTCAATATCTGGCAAGGCATAATATTCTTGCTGTCCAACCTGCACCTTAATCAACTTCCCGTCTTCAAGCATTTGCAAGCAGCATTGTTTAACCGGGCTCTTAATGCCGGTGAGTTGATAAGCAATTTCTCCATACCTTGCCAGTCCCTGGGCTCTTAGAAACTGTGTGATCAGGTGTTGGTGGTACTCGTTGGGGCTTGGCGCGCTGGTGTTCACATTCTCTGGTAATACTCGCTCAGTGAGATCATAGACTTTTTGAAAGCCCTGGCGCTTGAGCACCATTAGCTCTCCTTCCATAAACAATTGCTCCAGGGCTTTCTTCGCGGGTTTCCAGTCCCACCAGCCGGTGTTTTTCACGCTGCGTTTATGTTCAAAATCTTTAGCTTGTAGGGGGCCTTCTGTTTGGATGCGCTGAAGCACTGCTTTTTCTAGTGTGTGATCTTTGTCATGCCAATGCCTATCGCCTGAGGCTATTGCGTGCTTACGGGGCAGGCTAAAGCGGTAGTCGCGCATGGGTAAGTAAGCTGCGGCGTGTGACCAATATTCAAAAACTTTTTTTTCTGCTTCAAGGGATTCAAGATGAGCGTGTTCATAGCCCTTTACTCTACTCCATAGGGTATGGTGATGGGCCCGTTGCAGCACAGAAATAGAATCTATCTGGATATACCCGAGCTTTTCAATGACTTCATGAACAGCAGTTGAGCCTGAAGCTGCTGGCGCATATAAGCGCTGGCTGAGTAACACTGCTTTCCGCGCTTGTTTTACACTTAACTGCATAACATCGTCGACCCACTCATTCATTTGCCAAAAAAGGTTGAGTCAAAATGTCATCCAGCAAATAACGGAAATCCTGCACAGAGGCAAATTCTTCAATATCTCTTGGCTTTTGCTTGCTATCCGGATTGCTGACCGCGAGTAGGTGCTTAATGCCAAAGTCTTTTGCGGCCTGCAGTATGCCTAGACTGTCGTCTACAAAAAGGGTGCTGGCCGGATCAAAGCCTAGGCGTTGTTGTAATTGCTGCCACAGTAATTGTGACTCTTTGGTTACCCCAAATTCATGGGTAGAAATTAGCGTATTGATATGGTTATACAGTTGGGTGTGTTCCACTTTGAGGGAGAGGCTGTCAGGATGGGCATTAGTCACCAGGATCACCTCCCTGCCTGAGGCTTTGAGTGCATCTAGTAAGGGAAGCGTGTCTTCGCGCATGCTGATCAAATGTTGTATTTCACGTTTGGCTTCAACAATATTTAAATCCAGTTTTTCACTCCAATAATCCAGGCAGTACCAGCTTAGCGTGCCGCTTACCTGCTGACATTCAGTGAGCATATAAGCTTTGGCGTCAGCTAGAGGGATATTCCGTTGCAGGGCTATTTTATTTGGCAAATGCTCCAACCAGAAATGGTTATCAAAATGCAGGTCTAGCAAAGTACCATCCATATCTAATAGTACGGTGCTAATGTCTTTCCAGATTATCGCTGACAAGTGGCGCGTCCTTCATATTCAGGTTATATTGAGCTATTGATTTTTAAGTACTTTGGGCAACATCAAATCGTTGTAAATAGATGAGCAAAATAGATCCTAACAAAGCACTCCCACAAATACATCAACGAAAGATTATTGCCAGCAGCGCTTTATTCAAAGTTGAGCAACTTGATCTTGAATTTTCTAATGGTGCCAAGCGTCAATTTGAACGTATCGCCGGCAGTGGTCGTGGCGCCGTAATGATCGTGCCTTTCATCAATGAGCATGAATTTTTGTTGGTTCGTGAGTATGCAGCAGGTTTACATTCTTACGAACTCGGCTTTCCGAAGGGCTTAATTGATCCAGGTGAAACCCCGGCCCAGGCAGCAAATCGAGAGCTCAAAGAAGAAGTGGGTTTTGGTGCCAATAGTTTACATCCTTTACATAATGTCAGCATGGCCCCGGCATTTTTTAATGCGCGGATGGATATCTTTGTTGCCCAGGACTTATACGAAAAAGTCTTGCCTGGAGATGAGCCGGAGCCCCTTGAGGTGATCATCTGGTCAATCAATAACATAGATGAATTGCTGGCAAGAGAAGATTTTATTGAGGCGCGTTGCATCGCAGCGCTGTTTTTAGCTGAAAAATGGTTAAAGAAAAGAGGACTATAATGCCAACCAAGGATGCACAACAACTGTTGGAAATCGCTAAACGGGCGGCCCGTGAAGCAGGAAAAGTGGTACTACAGATTTATGATAGCGGAGAGTTTACCAGCTATCAGAAAGATGACGACTCCCCGGTTACTTCAGCCGATTACAAAGCTAACGATATTATTACTGGGATGCTGCAGCGTGAGACCCCTGATATTCCCATTATGTCAGAAGAGTCTGACAACGGGGCCCTTGCCCAGCGTAAAAATTGGAAACGGTACTGGTTAATCGACCCGATTGATGGCACCCAGGAGTTTATCGCCCGTAGTGGGGATTTTGCGGTCAACATTGCGCTGATAGAAGACAACCAACCAATTATGGGGGTTATCTACTGGCCACCAGGTGATACGCTTTATTCTGCCTTGAAAGGTCACGGTGCCTATAAAGAAAATCCACTTGAAACAAAGAGGATCAAGGTTCGGGAATTGGATGATCCAAAATACGGGGTGGTGATGATTGCCATTAGTCGACGCCAGGCCAGAGAAAAAGTGATGTCGAATATGAGTGAACATAGAACCTATCAAACCTTACCCGCCGGCAGTTGCTCCCTAAAGGCTTGTTTTATTGCAGAGGGCAAAGCAGATGTGTTCTTACGCATAGGTATTACCGGGGAATGGGATACCGGCGCGTCCCAGTGCATAGTCGGTGAGGCAGGTGGCACTATCCTGGCACATGACTTTGAACCCCTTAGCTACAATCAGAGAGAATCCGTCAGCAACCCAGATTTTATGGTTATGGGTGATCAAAGAGTTGATTGGCAGAGTATTATTAAGTATCAACTGAGAGGACGAAGATGAAACACCGTATGCGTATTTTTAATGTTATGTTTTGCTTATTATTTATTGTGTCTTTTAACATCCAAGCGGCAGGCTGGCTCTTGTCGAATGAGCAATCCGCTTTATCTTTTATCTCAACCAAAAATCAGCATTTTAGTGAGATTCATCAGTTCAGCCAATTAAGCGGCAGCCTGTCTGAGCAAGGGAAACTGACTATTGAGATTGACCTGGCCTCAGTCGAAACCGGCATCGACATTCGCAACACCCGTATGCGAGAAAAGCTGTTTATGGTGGAGCAATTTCCCAGTGCAACTATAAGCGCGATGGTTCCAGCGACTATTATGCAGTTAAAAGCAGGTGAGTCTCTGCGCCTTGAATTACCTGCCACTCTTAAGCTCATGAGCTTTGAAAACACGATTACGGTCAGTGCGCAACTCAGTAAAACCGCGAGCGGCGAATTTATCGCTACCAGTACTCAAGCTATTTTAATTTCCGCCAATGATTATGGTTTGGCAGCGGGCTTGGAAGTACTGCAAAAAATTGCGGGCTTGTCGAGTATTGGCCTCAGCGTGCCAGCAACGTTTAATGTGGTTTTTGTTAAGTAAGCGACATTAACTTGAAACATTAACTATTGTGCTTTTCAATTCCTGGACTTTATTGAATATAAAGTCTCAGGAGAGAGGAGGAGACGTTCACGAATTTTGCTACCTGTGTAAATCAGCGTCTCTGACCCCGCAGATCAATCCCGCAGATCACTTTTCTTCTTTCAGCAAAAATCGCAAGGCTTTGTGGGCCTGTTTTTAGCGTGTATAGGTAGGATTTACTCAGCTCACTACGCGGATAGTGCCATGTTTTTTCGTAAGGTTCTGCCATGCATTTAATCCGAATTAATGCTGTGCTCATTAATTAATGTATCATATATTAATTCAGATTAAATAGGTAGAGAGGGCTTTGTCAACTGTGTGACTGATGGCGAGTGTATGTTCAGCAGAGTAGGGCGTGCGCAAAATTTAAGTGTGTTCATTTTAACCAAAATGGATTTTTTTGTTGCAAACCACTGTAAAAGATCAGTTTGATACTTAATAATTGTGCCTGATACGATTCCTCTTATCAGGGAGCTGCTATGAACTATCAAGAAGTTAAGACCTATCTATTGTCCAAGCCCGAAGCCCGAGAGGACTATCCCTTTGGGCCTGATTGCATGGTGCCTAAAGTGAAAGGGAAAATGTTTGCGACCTTAGCCTATGATGGTGATGTTGCGAATATGAACCTGAAGTGCGATCCGAATCATGCTTTTGAGTTGCGGGATATCTTTCCAGCAGTAAAACCTGGCTACCACATGAACAAATTGCACTGGAATACGGTGGTGCTGGATGGCTCTATACCTAGGGGCGAGATCGAGCGGATGATTGATCACTCCTATACGCTGGTGGTGAGGAAACTAAAAAAGTCGGAGCGGGAATTTCTTGAGCTACGGTATGGAAATGATGAGTTGTATAAAGCTTAATGCCTTGTGAGGTACTGCAATGGTCGTATCTTGGGCTAGAAATTCTATAGACTTTGATTCTCAGTGACAGGGCCGTCGTAAAGACCTATCACAAGGATTTCTATTTATACTCTATGGGCCATACCACAAAATGTGAATTCATTTCTACGCGAGCCCTCAGTACTTGTTGATGCTGCTTGAGTTTTGATAAATGCATTTAACTCCAACTCAGCGCAATCAAACGAGTTTCGATCATGTATGGCTTTATTCTTGTAGTCAATTACTAAAATGTGTTCGGTTTAGGTTTTCCAGGTAAAGCTTGCAAAGCAATAAGAACGTTTAACATTTAATTTGAGCTAGGTGATAAATAGCAAAGCCACCTTTTAAGCAGGTGGCTAATTCACTTTTCTGCCTCTTATTTAAATACCTTTAGCCTTCCCACTCATCAATTCGGATATGCTGGAATCCCACACTAATGGGTTTTCGCCAATTACTAGGCCGTGTTTTTCTGCCATTGTAAGGATCGTTTCGCTGCCGTCTTCTGGGTCGCTGAAATAAATGGTTCCTAAATAATTTTCGGGTATCTTAAAAACCTGAGAAGCCAATGGAAGTTTGTCTACATGGAACGCTGGTGAAACAAAAGTTCCCACAGAATCATGCCTGCTTTTTTCTATGCTCACAATTCCATTTAGAACATTGGTAACATCGTAGGAAAACCATGTTTCCCCTTCTACGGTAAATTCATAAAGATCTCCAAACCTCTTTAGATAACCACCAAGAAGATCGGTAGATTTAGGGCTAAGTATCACGCTTCCATTTATAAAATGGCCTATATCAGGAACTAATTTCTTTTTTCCTTTGTATTTTTTTTTGTTGTTTGGATGATTCCTTAATAACAATTCAAAAGGACTTTTCCACAAATCTTCGTCCGATAAACCTTTATCCGTATGCTCGTAGATAGCAAGATTATCTTTTGGAAAAAATGTCATGTTATGATGTGACACGGCAAGGAGGCTAAAGACTTTCATTAAATCACCTTCAGAATATTCCATTTTCAATTTCATTAGCCATAGCCACAAGAACTTTACCGATATGTTCTTGCTTCACGTCGTATATCTCATTTTTAACATTCTTCAATGCGGTGAATAATCTGCCATAAACTTTAGAATAGTACATAAAATCTGCGTGCAAATCCCTGTGTTCTGGTCGACCACGTATATGTACCCCGTTCCTGTAGTCATTGATGCCAATTCCCACGTTGAAAATTATCTCTCTGGCTCGCCAGGCTTCAGCTGCTCTTGCGGCAACTACATGGTGATTCTCGAAACCAGACTTTTTTAATAATGTCAGACCTTGCGTTCTAGCAGCATTTACCATGTTTCGCCAAAGCTTAGCGGAGTGGTTAATACTCCTCTCTGCCTCCAGGTGCAACTTCAATGCACTCACAGGCCCGACCTCACCACTTATATAGAGCCTCTTGCCTCGCTCTTCCTTCAACAGATTATTGAACAGCTCATATGAGTTAATATCTAACCCAGATTGTTTGACCTGTTGATTAAGCAGTGCTCGAAAAGATGGGTCTAATGATTCATCAAATTCTTGCTCAGTATACGTACTACCTTTTTGTTTCTTCGCCATTCTGAAATTCCTTATCTGATCCCATTGGCTATCTTCTGTACAGCTCGCTATTATGTAACAATTTGTAAGCAAATAAAATGGGAATCTTGAAATATGAATTTCTGAATTAAGGAACTGCACGAAATAAGTTAGGCAAATAGTGCAGATTTTTTGTTCGTCTTCAAGGCTCGACTCGTTAGAAAACAATGGGGGGCAAGCCGGATTTGCAATAAAGGTTTAACTTAAAGCACCCAGGAAGCTCTTCCTACCCAATATATCTAAAGGACGGGAAAAAGAAATTAAATGGTTGGAAAGTGATTTTTTATTACAAAACCGGCTTGACCTCCAACGATTTTTTCAAGCTTGGCACATTTCGGTGCCGTTAACCTGGGGGTCTACTTAATTGCTGGCTCAGCAGGTCCAAAGGTGATGCGGATATTACGAAAGGCGGATAAGCAACCGTTTGGCCAAGGCGATTTAGAACAGCCAAAAGTGAGCAGCCTGACAAGACTCCTAATAGAATAACTATTCTGAGGAAGGTAAATATATGTCAAAAAAATCCTACATTCTAATTATTTGTATAATATTGTTATTCCAAGTCCGTTTTTCTTCAGCTTACGAAAAAAAAATAAACCTCGCCTCATTGGACTGGGAGCCTTATGTCGGCCCAAATCTGGTGAATAACGGATATGTCGCCGAGGTAGTAGAGCAGGCATTTATTGCGGTAGGATATAAGAAAAAAGATATTATAATAAATTTTGTGCCTTGGGCGAGAGCTGTGACAATTGGAAGATCTGGCGGATACGATGGAATTGTGCCTGAATATCTCATGCCACAACGAGCAAAGTACACCTATACTGTATAAAAATACAGCTACTTGGGTGATATATGTCTATTGTCAAGGATGCCAGAAGAGAGGGGTGCGTAAAGTATGAACGTCATAAACCAGAGCAGACACTTCTTTATCAAATTATTGAAAAATATTACCCGCAG
>JAWUXW010000170.1:0-22105 GCA_034111125.1 Paraglaciecola sp. | reverse complement strand
CAGGCACAATGTCATCACCATCATCAGAGCGTCTATTCTCTCCGGCTTTTTCAAAAAAACACCGCTGAGATGAAACAGCGGATCTTTGATGAAACGAAAACCACGCTCAACACCTTGCTGCTCTTGATAGCTTGATAGCTTGATAGCTTCATTCATATCCGGGTTGTCAAGATCATTAGTTGCAAATATAAAACGACCCAGCTTATTTCGCTGTGGGCGGATTTTATCAAAACAGGCTTCAAATTCTGCCTCCAGTTTATAGTGAGAAAAAACGGGTTCATCTGTACTTTTTGGCCTTGTGCGCCCTTTATATTTAAGTACCTTTGTGATGTGATAATTCATCCGCTGATACGACAATTTTTTTCAAATGTTTTGGCTGTTCGTAAAGCATCCTGCTCACAGCCAAATGCTTGCCTGGAGAGTTGGGCGGCTGACTTTTCCGCTTTCTTCAGGCTTTTTTCAATGCGTTTTTCCAGCGTGATACTTTCCCGTTTTTCAGCTTGCGCTGAATGCACCAGCAGCCATAAGAGCGCTGACTGGCGTAATTTATCTTGAGAATAAAGTGCTGAGTCACAGCCCAGAGGAACTCAGGCGTGTTTTCCAGTTTCTCCCTGAAAGCATTTATGCGCGCCAGTGTTTGGTGGAAATTGGCTTTATCGCTACTATTGCCGTCTAATCCTTCATACCAGATGGGCAGCTGAGCAGGTCCGCTGGTGGTTAAAGATGCTCAACGGCGTAGTCTCCATACACGTTTAAACTGGATGTGCCCAGGTGCCTGTTTTGTCTGCCTGTCGCCGGAATGAATTCCTGTGAGATCTCATTAGCAATCTCCGCAAACAGTGCTGTAGTAAACTATTAATAGGTGGCGTCCAATGTTCGCCCATGTACATCATCATTCAAATGTTGCGCCTCAATACCTTCACCAATCAGTGCACAAACATCTTTATCTTCAAAGAAGGTCGGTGACAGATAAATAGGATTTTGAGTAAAGCCGAGTCCATTAATGATCATGGCTTTGATGCTCTGACCATAGGGCGACTATTGCACCCTGCGTTTTAGAAATTGGCACTGAGGCGTCTATTCTCTCTACTAGCTTCAGCTTGTCGACCAGTCCGGCTACTATCCCTAAATGATCCAGAGTTTCAAGCTGAACAACGTCAGTTTTTTCTTTTTGCTCAATGAATTCAGCTTGTAACAAAAGGGCAAGCCCTGGCTATGAGAAATTATTAGCAGCCATTTTTCACAATAAAATTGGAAAATCTGTAAGCTATCAGCTTATTAACTGTGATCTATTGATCATTAATGTTTACTTAGATGTTGCTGTGATAAATAATTAATTTGTCAGGAATTGGGGCAGAATGACGGCTTAAGTATAATAATTAAGTTTCACTTGCGTCGTAACAAAGCGTCAAGGACGCCGGTCAATTACTAAAGACCAGGAATATTAATCTATGCAAAAACTACTCTATGCGGCCATCCCGGCACTAAGTCTTTTATTCTCAACAATGGGTAAGGCCGACAGTAAGCCATTTTCTGCCCTTTCTCAGGTAAAAAATTTCCTAGCCGAAACAAAAATTGTTGGTGGCATACAAGCAGAACCAGACAACTGGCCTTGGATGACCGCCCTTGTGAAGACCGTTGAAGAGGTTGCCACGTCGCTAAATGTCGGCGACGTAAGCTATGACACAGAATCATTTGACTTTGGCCCGGTCGGCGAAGCCAGTGCACAAGTCATTGATTGTGGTATTGGTGATGCTATCTGTTCAGAGGCCACAGATAAAATATGCTTAATTGAACGAGGCGATGTTAACTTCGCAGAAAAGGCGGATAACTGCCAAGCAGGCGGCGGTGACGGTGTCATTATTTACAATAATATCGAAGGCGCTATTTCAGGCACGCTGGGAGAGGATTTCATTGGCACGATTCCTGTCGTTGCGATTACTCTAGAGGATGGTCAAGGCATTCTTGCCCGACTAGAAGCTGAGCCAAGCATCAGCGCGACTATATCAATAACCACAACAGCTGTTGTGCAACAAGATGCCTCATGTGGTGCCACATTTTTGGGGGACAAGTGGGTATTAACCGCCGCTCATTGTTTTGATGGCCCCAATACACGTTTATTTAAAATGAATGTCGGTGAATATGACTTATCTGATGGGCCAGAAAACGCCATCGATATCGCCAATATCTATATTCATCCCCTATATGATGCAGATCAGTTCAATAACGATATCGCCATTGTTGAGCTCGTTTCGTCTGTCAACGTGCCTGGGGTGCAAATTGCCGCCCCTACCCTAACTGACCAACTGGCAATAGAAAATGCTATAGCGGTCGTTGCCGGTTGGGGTGGACGCCTGGGCTATGCCCAAGGTGAAGGGCCTACCGCAGATTTTCCAGATATCTTGCATCGGGTTGATTTACGGCTATCCACTAACGAGGAATGTCGGGCTGAATTGGGCGCCAGTATAGGTAGCGATCCAGAAGACGTGGGCGTAACGGAAGTGATGATTTGTGCAGCCGTTGCAGAAGGAGGCAAAAGTTCTTGTCAAGGGGATAGCGGTGGCCCACTCATAATCAATACGGGCACGGGTCCACAACAAGTAGGGATTGTCAGTTGGGGCATTGGCTGCGCCGCTAAAGGCTATCCCGGAGTCTATACTCGGGTTTCCGAGTTTAAAGACTGGCTTAGTGCTATATCCGAAGGTATTGCCATTACTCAGCGTTATGATTTCCCCTTTGCCTTGCCGGGCATGGCCCAAAGCACTGAGTTACAAGTAAGTAATAACAGTGAACTTACCGTGGCCCTAACATTCTCCCTTGAAGGCTCTGACAATTTCACCGTCGATGGCAGCAACTGTGCGAGTTTGGCTGCAGATACGAGCTGTCAAATTACCGTTTCTTATACTTCCAGCGACGGCGGTGAAACATCAGCTGAAATTATTATTAGTTCTGACAATGGAGCCGTTCTCCTAAGTAAAGCCCTTGTTCTGGGTGATGCCGTAACGAGGGCCGAAGAACTGACAGGCATAGCCGGTGAATCCTCAGAGTCTGTAAGCTGGTTTTCAGGTGGTGATTTACCTTGGGTAGCAAACGCCTTAGAAGGTGTCGAAAGTGGTGCTATTGGTAACGTGCAAGAAAGCATTTTATCCGCAAAAATTGAAGGTAAAGGTCAGCTTGAATTTGATTGGTCGGTATCTTCAGAGGAGAACACCGAAGATGTCGATGATCCTTTCGATACGTTGTCGTTATACCTTAACGGAGAATTCATCGCGCTTATTTCAGGTGAGGTAGCATTCGTCGCGTATCCGGCAATCGATTTACCAGAAGGCACGAATATCATCAGTTGGATTTATTCGAAGGACTTGAATTCTGGATCGGGTGAAGACAAAGGCAAGGTGCGTAATGTGACATTTACTCCGTCCGTGGTTGAACTTCCTCCGGTATTCTTACCCCCCCGCATAATCCCTAGTTCCGGTGGCGGCGGCAGTTTCGTTTGGTTAAGCTTCTCTTTGTTGGCTTTGTTGTTCCTTAGACGACGGGAATAAAATCTAAGCTTATACGCAAGTAACGGCGAGCTTAGCTCGCTTTTTTTCTCTAATACACTTTGCATTAAGTGCCCCGGAATTTTCGCCTTTTTGTCTGGTACCGTCTTTCCCCCGCAAACCTTGCCAAGTAACCTTAGCACTCGCGGTTCGACCGTACGAGTCTATAAATAAGTTAAATAATTCAAAAATCCTTCTAATTTTCAGTATCTTCTGCTTAAAATTTGCGCTAGTGTTAATACCATGTGAATAGAATGTAAACAAGATAAGGGTGTGTTTACATCACTTTAGCTGAATTAGGAAATATCTATGAGTCACTTTTCTCAGGTACAGGAACTATTGCTGCATAACCAGCAATTGCATTCACGTACAGCTAAGTTTTATCAGGCCTTAGCGGGGGAAGCGGCCAGCGAAAGAGTACAAATGTTTCTTTTTACTTTAGTTAAGCATGAAACTGAACTCTCTATTTCATTACATGATTACATTGAAAAAGCTCCGGCTAAGATACTGAATACCTATTTCCAGTTTGACCACGAACATAGTGTCGAAGATTTATTTGCTACGAATTTTGTACGTAGCAAGGTGAGCAGTGATGACGTAGAGACTATGGCAACAAATTTTGATAACTATTTCTGTCACCTGTACGAAGCTTTGCTCTACGTGGTGGATTGTAATTTGGTGCAAGAATTATTTGAAAATTTGCGCCTGCATATGGTCGAGGAGAAAAAACGTTTATCCATCGACATCTATTCGATGATGGATATGTAAAAGGATCTGTAGGGTCGGAAGCGTTATCCATTAACACTTTCTGGCGATTGAAAATTACCGCTCGGTTTATTTGTTTAACGAGTAATAATATAAGTGATTAATTTTAGTACGGCCTTAACGGACGATGTAGATGGAAAGTCCAAAGAGGTAATTCGGCAATAATGACCGCAAGTACTAGTTAAATTTGGGGTATCTGAACTATGGACCAAGCGCTAACTGAACTGTGGCCAATCTTGCTGTATTTCACCTTTACATTGATATTATTAGGCGCAGTGATGTTTGCGTCATCCTTGCTGGGCCCCAGAACCCGCGGCCACTCTACCCACCTACCTTATGAATCAGGCATCCTTTCTCTGGGCAATGCCCGCGTCAAGTTTGCTAATCATTTCTTTTTATATGCCATTTTCTTTGTCATTTTTGACCTGGAAACCCTGTTTCTATTCGCCTGGGCTATTTCCTTCGAGCAAGTAGGTGTGACTGGGTTTATCGAAGCTCTGGTATTCATGATCATTCTTCTGATCGCGCTGATGTACTTGTGGCGGATTGGTGCGTTAAACATTCTCAAAAGACATCTACCGGAGCGACGTTAATGGATTGGAATCTCAGCGACCCTAACAAAGTGCCACAACAGCTCCCAATAGCCGATCAACTTGTACAGGAAGATATTAAAAAGAACGTCATTTTTACCACCCTCAATAATATGGTCAATTGGGGGCGTAAAAATTCAATCTGGCCATTTAACTTTGGCTTGTCCTGCTGTTATGTGGAAATGGCCACCAGTTTTACCGCCCGTCATGACATTGCGCGTTTTGGTGCCGAGGTTATCCGCGCTACGCCCCGGGAAGCGGATCTCATTGTGATCTCCGGTACGGTGTTTCGCAAAATGGCCCCGGTCGTCAAACATTTATACGATCAGCTACTCGAACCCAAGTGGGTAATTTCCATGGGCTCCTGCGCCAATTCGGGGGGCATGTATGATATTTATTCGGTGGTGCAAGGAGTAGACAAGATCCTTCCAGTCGATGTGTATGTTCCAGGCTGCCCTCCCCGTCCAGAAGCCCTAATGCAGGGTTTGATGTTATTGCAAGACGCCATCGGCCGAGAGCAACGCCCACTTAGTTGGGTGATTGGCGAAGACAGCAGTGTTAGCCAGATAGCAAAACCAAGCCAGCGGGATATTCACAACAGCGAACGTATGCGAGCACGGGACCTTACCCCGCCGGATAGGGTGTAGTTATGTCGCAGGAATCAAACCTTTCGCAAGAAAAAAACATCTCGCAAAAACGCCAAGTCGATTTACTGAGCGAAATTCAGCCCTGGCTGATTGGCTCCGTCTTGCTTGAAGAGCAAACGGTCGACGAGATCCCTACCTTTTGGGCTGAAATTCAGGACATAGGCGCCCTGTGTGATGTACTGCGCTTTAAACTCAGCAAGCCCTTCGATTTTTTGTTTGACCTCACTGCCATCGATGAAACCACCCGTCAGCACAATGCCCTCGCCCAGCGCCAGGATTTCACCGTGGTGTATCTGCTGCGCTCTTATGCTCGCAATCAGGATCTGCGGATCAAGGTAGCCCTCAAGCAGGACACTTTATCTCTGGCCACTGTCACCACTATTTGGCCAAATGCTAACTGGTATGAGCGGGAAGTGTGGGACTTATTTGGCATAAAGTTTGAAGGTCACCCTTGCCTGCGACGGATCATGATGCCCACGACTTGGCAGGGTCATCCTCTGCGTAAGACCCATCCGGCTCGCGCCACAGAAATGGGCAAGTACAGCCTACCGGATGATATTCGTGACTTAGAGCAAGAAGCACTGAAATTTAACCCAGAAGATTGGGGACTCAAGCCACAGGGTAATCCTGAGGAGTTTATGTGGCTGAATCTCGGGCCAAATCACCCAAGTGTGCATGGTGTCTTTAGAATAATGCTGCAGCTTGATGGTGAGGAAATCGTTGAGGCCATCCCGGATATTGGTTACCACCATCGAGGCGCCGAAAAAATGGCTGAGCGCCAGAGCTGGCACTCCTACATTCCCTATACGGACCGCATCGATTATCTCGGTGGGGTAATGAATAACTTACCCTACGTAATGGCCATTGAAAAATTGGCCGGGATTCAAGTGCCGGAGCGGGTCAAAGTAGTAAGGGTGATGATGTGTGAAATGTTCCGCATCCTCAGCCATCTGCTGTTTTATGGCACCTTTGCCCAGGATATCGGCTCCTTATCGCCAATATTTTATATGTTTGTCGACCGGGAAAAATTGTTTGGCATTGTTGAAGCCATCACCGGTGCACGCATGCACCCTGCCTGGTTTAGGATCGGCGGCCTGGCGGCTGATTTACCCAAGGGCTGGGATAAGATGGTCACCGAATGGCTCGACTACATGCCTGCCAGAATGAACGATTACGATCAAATGGTGATGCAAAACTCTTTGATCAAAAAGCGCGCCGTCGGCATTGGCGCCTATGATACAGCCACTGCCATTGACTGGGGCGTGACCGGGCCAGGCCTTAGGGCTACGGGTTTTGACTGGGATCTTCGAAAAAAACGCCCTTATAGTGGCTATGAAAACTTCGACTTTGAAGTACCACTCGGTACCCGTGGTGATAGCTACGATCGCTGCGCCGTGCGAGTAGAAGAGATACGCCAGAGCATGCGCATCATTCGCCAGTGTGTGCAGAACATGCCCGAAGGGCCTTACAAGGCCGACCATGTGCTGACCACGCCGCCCCCTAAAGATCGAACCATGCAGGATATTGATACCCTGATCCCACACTTTTTAGGAGTCAGTTGGGGGCCGGTTATTCCAGCGGGTGAAGCGATGGTCGAGGTTGAAGCCACCAAGGGAAGTAACGCCTACTACCTCACCAGCGATGCCAGCACCATGAGTTACCGCACCCGTATTCGTACCCCTTCCTTCCCCCATTTGCAGATGATCCCGGTGATGGCAAAGGGGCAAATGATCGCAGATTTAATTGCCACTATCGGCAGTATTGATTTTGTTATGGCGGACGTAGACCGATGAGCCCAAGCCAATGAGCCAACCAATGAGCAAGCCTATTCCCATTAAGCATATAGACCCCCTTGCAGAGCCCAGAGTCGATTATCGACACTACCTCAGTAACAAGGAAATCACCGCGATTGAGCACGAATGCGCTTTGTACGAGAGTCGTCCTGCTGCGGCGATTGACGCCTTGCAAATTGTCCAGGGTGAAAGACGCTGGATCAGTGACGATAGTCTGTATGCCATCGCCGATATGCTCGGCATGTCAGCCACCGAGCTGGAAGGCATTGCTACCTTTTATAATCTAATTTACCGCCAACCGGTGGGTGAACATGTGATCCACCTTTGCGACAGCATCAGTTGTTGGTTACACGATTTTCAAAGCATAGCCGACCACCTGCGCAAGACCCTGAACATAGAGTTTGGCCAAACCACCAGCGATGGAAAGATCACCCTCTTACCCAATGTCTGCCTGGGTTGTTGCGACAAGGCTCCGGCCCTAATGCTCGACGGTGAACTGGTTGAAAGCCTGGATATCGCCAGCGTAGATAAACTGCTACAAGGATTGAGCGGGGTGCAAAAGTGAATAAGCCCAATAGTCAGCCCCTTAGCACCCATCTTGATTTGGCCAATCCACAAAACTTAAAAGCTTATCAAAGTACCGGCGGCTACGCGGGTTTCACTAATGCCCTGAAAATGCCGCCCCAAGAAGTACAGCAACAGGTTAGCGATTCAAAACTGAAAGGTCGCGGCGGTGCGGGCTTTTCAACCGGTATGAAGTGGAGCTTTGTGCCCATGGGTGAGGATGCCCCCAAGAACAAATATCTGGTGTGCAATGCCGATGAAATGGAGCCTGGCACCTTTAAAGATCGCTGGTTGATGGAGGGCTCTCCCCATTTATTAATTGAAGGCATGATGATAGCGGCCTATGCCATCGGCGCAAACGTAGCCTACATATTCCTGCGAGGTGAATATCGACTTTGTGCGACTCGCTTACAGCAAGCCATAGATGAAGCACAAGCCGGGGGCTTACTTGGCGACAATATCAATGGCAGTGAGTTTTCTCTGCAACTGCATTTACACACCAGTGCGGGGCGATATATCTGCGGAGAAGAAACGGCGCTGATTAACGCTCTTGAAGGTAAACGGGCTAACCCACGGGCCAAGCCCCCCTTTCCTCAGGTAGTCGGTTTATTTGGTCGCCCTACTATCGTCAATAACTGCGAAACCTTATGTAACCTGCCATGCATCCTGAAAAATGGTGGAAAGTGGTACACAGAATTATCCTCTGGTGCTGACACGGGTAGCAAAATTTATGGCATTAGCGGCCGAGTTAAAAACGCCGGATTGTGGGAGCGGCCCATGGGCACGACTGCCGGTGAGATCCTCCAACTAGCCGGCGGCATGCAAGATGGCCTGAAGTTACTTGGCTGGCTACCCGGTGGTGCCTCCACGGATTTTCTGATGCCAGAACATCTGGACGTCCCGATGGAATATGACGCCATTGCGAAAGCGGGCAGTCGTATGGGCACGGGCTTAATTATCGCCTTAGATGATCGACACTGTCCGGTGGGCATGATCCTCAACCTATTACAATTTTTTGCCCAGGAATCCTGCGGCTGGTGCACTCCCTGTCGGGACGGTTTGCCCTGGGCAGTAGAAATTCTTACCCGTATCGAAGTTGGCCAGGGTAGCCAAGACGACATCGATGCCCTGCAACAACTATGCAGTTTTATGTGGCTTGGCAAAACCTTTTGCGCACTGGCACCCGGAGCTGTGGAGCCTTTACGCAGTGGCATGAAGTATTTCGCCGATGACTTTCAGCAGCATATTGATCACAAGGGGTGTCCTCACCGACATTAAGCTATGGCTAAAATTTTTATCGATAAGCAACAATATAATGTGAAGGATGGGCAGAACCTGCTACAGGCTTGTTTGTCTTTGAAACTCGACTTGCCTTACTTCTGCTGGCATCCGGCGATGGGCTCGGTGGGCGCGTGTCGACAATGTGCCATGACCCAATATCAGGATGAAAACGACAGCCGAGGACGGATGATCGTAGCCTGTATGACCCCAGTCAGTGAGGGAATGCATGTCAGCATGAACCAGGCACCTGAAAAAGAGTTTCGCGACATGGTGATTGGCGCACTAATGACCCATCACCCCCACGATTGCCCGGTGTGTGCTGAAGGAGGTGAGTGTCACCTGCAAGATATGACCGTTATGGCCGGACACCATGAACGTCAATACAAAGGCAAAAAGACCACTTTCAAAAATCAAGATCTTGGCCCTCTGGTCAAGCACGAAATGAATCGCTGCATAAGCTGTTATCGCTGTGAGCGATTTTACAAAGACTACGCAGGAGGCACTGACTTATCTGCTCAGGCCTCAAAGAATAACGTGTATTTTGGCCGTCAGCAGGATGGAGTCTTGCAAAGTGAATTTGCCGGTAATCTGGTAGAAGTCTGCCCAACGGGTGTTTTTACCGACAAACCCTTTGGTGATCACTACAGCCGTAAGTGGGATCTGCAATCGGCACCGTCGGTTTGCCAGCATTGCTCGGTAGGTTGCAATACCAGTCTGTCTGAGCGCTACGGCTCGGTTAGGCGAGTGACCAACAGACTCAATGACCACCTAAATGGCTACTTCCTCTGTGATCGTGGCCGCTATGGCTTTGATTTTGTTAACAGCGAACATCGGGTAAAAGAGGTGTTTTTAGATGGACAAGCAAGTACTTGGAGCGAGCCAGCCGCTCAGGTTATCCTTAAAGATAAGAGCCCGTGGCTGGGTATTGGCAGCGCCCAGGCCAGCCTGGAAGACAATTTTGCCCTGCAACAATTGGTCGGTGTAGATAACTTTTGTGCAAACCTGGATCCTCAGCAGGAAAGTCTGCTTGCCACCCATACCGCGATCCTGGGCCAGTGGTCGGTGGCCAGTCTGGCTGAAATGGAGCAGGCCGATGCGGTGCTGATACTGGCTGAAGATGTGAATAACAGCGCGCCCCGTATTGCCTTGTCACTGCGCCAGGCCTTGATGAATAATGCCAAAAAACAGGCGGAAAAGTTACGGGTACCAAGCTGGCAGGACGCCGCAGTGAGGGCGATTTTACCCCACTATCCCGTACCCTTAGCTTATTTGGGTTACGGCGAGAGCGACTTGAGCAAGCAAGCCAGTATCAGACTGGTATGTGATGACAAGCATGCCGCCGAACAAGGCTTTTTATTAGCCAACTTGTTAAGCGACAAAGCCCCTTTGCCTAAGGCAAAAAAAGTAGACGAACAGACCCAAGCCCTGCTTGATATTCTGAAAAATGCCAAGCGGCCCTTGATTGTCACTGGTTGGTCGGCGAATAACCCGGCCCTATTGGCAGCGGCAAACAATCTTCGTAAAGCCCTTGCAGAACTAAACAAAGAGCTCAATAAGCAACAAGACCAGGCTATGCTCTGCATCATTCCTCCAGAGGCCAATACACTAGGCCTGGGACTGTTGATGCAACACGGCGGACTCAGTACCGAGAAAATTGAACAAAAACTAGCCGAGGAGAAATGCAATCTACTGGTGCTGGACCACAGCAAAGCCGCATTTAGCCAACAGCTGGCTAAACTGCGCCCTGGCGCTAACAAGGTGGTGCGTTTAACCCAGCTTGGCCCCCCACAGAAGGAAACAGCCAACAAGGGCACAGGTAAAAAGGGAGAATTGTGCTTACCGGTTTCCAGTTTCAGTGAAAGCAGTGGCTCTCAACTCAATTACCAGGGCTTAATTCAGTCCCATATCCCCGCCACCAAGCCATCTGGACAATGTATGCCTGGCTGGCAATGGCTGGTTAATATTGCAAAACTCAAAGAGCATGAATTAGCCCATATTAGCGACTTGGGTCAACTGCGCGACAAATTAGCCGCCATCTATCCACAACTTAGCGGACATTGGCAGCAACATCATCAAAACCAATTGGCCTTACAAACGCCTCGGGTTAGCGGGCGCACCGCCATGCTCGCCAATCAAACGGTGCATGAGCCAAAGCCCTTTTCAGAATCGGCCGCTCCCTACAAGCAAAGTATGGAGGGCAGTCAGGCCGGACAAAATGATGATCAACCGTTGGCCTATAGTTGGTCACCGGGCTGGAACTCCAATCAGTCCAATCATAAGTTCAAAGATGAGTATCGCGGCACTGAGCTAAGCGAACAACAAGGCCAGCGTTGTATCCTTGCCACCGACAAAGATCAATGGTTTAAATGGCAGGCAAGTTGGTCGAAAACGACCAAGGCTAAGTGGCAAGTACTGCCCTTACACAAAGTATTCGGCAGTGACAGCCTAAGCTTACATGCCCTACCTGTAGCCCAACTAAAAGCCAGTGCCCAGTTAGTGATCAACGCCAGCCAGGGGCAAAAGCTGGATCTATACGCAGGTCAATTAGTCTGCTGCGATAATGACTCAACAATTTTCCAGCTTGCACTAAGTGAGCAAGTGCCTACTAACACTCTGTTATCCTATGTGCCAGCTGATCTCAGCTTTTCATTGGTCAGTTGCGATGAGCTGAAAGTTGCTAGTACAGAACAAATCAACGCATACGGATTGCAAGGTAAAGCCAGCCAAGAGGCACTGCTGAATAGCAAGCAAAAGCATCAGCAAACTCTGCTTAGTCAGGATCAAACTATTCCCATTCACTTTATTGAGGGAGTAGTCTGATGCCAGAATTAGAGCTGATGATATTGATTGTCGTAATGGTGGCGGTCCTGGTGCCCACCGCTGCGATGTTAGTCTGGTTTGAACGTCGCTTGCTGGGCTTTTTTCAGCAGCGTTATGGGCCAAACCGAGTGGGTTATTTTGGCATATTGCAGTCTCTGGCTGACTTAATCAAAATTCTGTTCAAGCATGATTGGATCCCGCCCTTCGCTGATCGCCCGGTCTTTGTCCTTGCCCCGCTACTCGGTGCGATGGCCATACTAATGAGTTTTGCCGTGGTGCCCATGAGCCCCACGTTAATGGTCTCCGACAGCAATATCGGTTTGTTATTTTTCCTCGCCATGACCTCCATGGCTGTCTATTCGGTTGTACTGGCCGGCTGGGCCTCTAATAATAAATACGCAGTACTCGGTGGCATGCGCGCGGCGGCACAAACTATCTCCTACGAAGTTTTTATGGGCGTATCGTTGCTAGGCGTGGTGATCCTAAGTGGTAGCTTCAAGCTCAGTGACATTGTTCGCGCCCAACAGGATCTGTGGTACATCGTGCCCCAGTTTATTGGCTTTGTGGTGTTTATCATTGCCGGCGTGGCAGAAAGTCATCGCTTACCCTTTGATTTGCCGGAAGCAGAAACCGAGCTAGCAGCGGGCTTTCATACAGAATATTCGGGGATCAAGTTTGCCTTGTTCTTCCTCGGTGAATATCTCGGCATGATGCTGATTTCCATGATGATCACCACCTTATTCCTGGGTGGCTGGTTGGGACCGTGGTTACCTCCTTTTGTGTGGTTTGTGCTTAAGACCATGAGCTTGATTTGCTTCTTTATCTTGTTGCGTGCGGCCTTACCTCGCCCACGTTTTGACCAGTTACTGGAATTTGGTTGGAAGTGGATGTTACCGCTGGCGCTGCTTAATTTAGTGGGTACCGCTGTGGTCAAACTGTGGGGAGACTTTTAGACATGCATACGCAAATTAGAACCATGTGGACGGTATTCAAGCATCTGTTTGACAGAACCGACACTGTGCAATACCCGGAACAAAAACCCTATTTGGCCCCTCGTTACCGTGGACGTATCGTACTAACCAGAGATCCTGACGGGGAAGAACGCTGCGTAGCATGTAACTTGTGCGCCGTTGCCTGCCCAGTCGATTGTATCTCCCTGCAAAAGACCGAAGATGAGCACGGTCGCTGGCGAGCGGATTTTTTCCGGATTAACTTCTCCCGCTGCATACTGTGTGGACTGTGTGAAGAAGCGTGTCCGACCTACGCCATACAGCTAACACCGGATGTAGAAATGGCTGAATACAACAGACAAAACCTGGTCTACGAAAAAGAGCATCTGTTAATTGATGGGGTGGGCAAATATCCCGAATACAACTTCTATCACAAGGCCGGGATCGCGGTTAAAGGTAAGGATAAGGGTGAGGCTGACAACGAAAAAGCCCCCGTTGATGTCAGGAGCTTATTACCATGAGTGCTGAACTATTATTCTACGTCAGTGGCACTTTGGCGCTAATCTCAAGTTTGCTGGTAGTCATCAACAAAAACGCGGTGCATGCCCTATTGTACTTAGTGGTGAGCCTATTGGCCTTGGCCATGTGCTTTTATCTGCTCGGTGCTCCGTTTGCCGCGGCCCTACAAATTATCGTCTACGCAGGGGCAATTATGGTGCTCTTTGTGTTCGCGGTGATGATGTTCAACATCAATCAAAAAGACATCGACCAGGAAAGCCAATGGTTAGACTGGAAAATTTGGCTTGGCCCCACTAGCTTAGTGTTGATATTGCTCGCAGAAGTCTTATTTGTCCTGCTGTCACAAACAAACTGGCCAAGCACGACGATTGAATTGGTCGATGCCAGAGCGGTCGGCAGCCTGTTATTTGGCCCCTACTTGCTTGCCGTCGAAATAGCCTCTTTCTTATTACTGGCAGGCTTAGTCGGCGGCTATCATCTGGCCAAAGAGTTACCTACTCGTCAGTCGCCTGTTCGTCAACCAGGATCCGGAGGGGACTCATTATGAGTGCTGTTAGCGCTGTTAGTGCGATCAGTGACACAGCAATGACTGTGCCAATCGAACATGGTTTTATCCTGGTAGCCTTACTGTGGACCGTTGGTCTAATTGGCTTACTGAGTCGTAAAAATGCCCTGTTTATGCTGATGTCCATGGAAATCATGTTAAATGCCGGCGCTCTGGCCTTTATTTTGGCCGGTAGTCTGTGGCAGCAAGCTGATGGACAGGTGATCTATATCCTTATTCTGAGTGTCGCGGCTGCTGAAGTTGGCCTGGGACTGGCCTTGCTGATCCGCTTGCGGGCGTATATTAGCGATTTAAATATCGATAAACTCGATGAGCTAAGGGGCTAAGAATGCAAAGTACGCAAGATATGCAAAATTTACTGTTTTTAGTGCCACTATTCCCCTTGGTTTCATCTCTTATATTGCTACTGTTGCATGGCCGTTTAGCGCCAATAGTGGTGGCCTTATTGGGTGTTGGCTCAATGGCACTAGCGGCTATCTTAACTTTGCTCATTGGTCTGGAATTTTTTGAGCAGGGCTCTACAGCTTTTCAGCAAGTGCTGTTTAACTGGTTACCTATTGCAGGGGCGTCACTAGATTTTGCCTTGCATCTGGATCAACTGTCGATGGTGATGATGGGCGTGATAACCGGGGTGGGTTGGATGATCCATTGGTATGCGGCGGCCTATATGTTTGGCGACAAAGATGTGCAGCGTTTCTTTGTATACATGAACCTATTTATCTTCGCTATGCTCATGCTGGTGCTGGGTGACAGCTTAGTGCTCTTGTACTTAGGCTGGGAAGGCGTGGGATTATGCAGTTTTTTGCTCATTGGTTTTTGGCAGCATGATGCAAACAATGTACTCGCCGCCAAAAAAGCCTTTATCGTCACTCGTGTTGGCGACACGGCAATGATGCTTGGCTTACTGATATTGTTTAGCGAATTTAACAGCCTGCATATTGCCACCATCGTCAACTCTACAGTTGACGTTCCACAACCCACCTTATGGTTAGCCTGTATCTTGTTGGTTGGCGGAGCGGTGGGTAAGTCTGCTCAGCTACCGCTACAAACCTGGCTGCCCGATGCCATGGCGGGCCCTACACCGGTGAGTGCCTTAATTCACGCGGCAACGATGGTCACTGCCGGGGTATATCTGATCGCTAGAATGCATCCGCTATTTTTGCAAGTGGAAGGCATACTCACCATCGTCGCCTGGATTGGCGCACTGACTCTGGTGATGGCTGGCATTGCTGCCCTCGCCCAAACAGATATTAAGCGCATACTAGCCTACTCCACCATGAGTCAAATTGGCTATATGTTTTTGGGTTTGGGCGCTCTGGCTTTCGACGGGGCTATCTTCCACCTGATGACTCATGCCTTTTTCAAGGCCCTGCTGTTCTTAACAGCAGGTAGCATCATTTTAAAAATGCACCATGAGCAGAATATTTTTAAGATGGGCGGGCTATTTCGCAGCTTACCCTTAAGCTCCACCTTTTTATTGATAGGACTGCTCGCCCTGGTGGCCTTTCCCGGTAGCAGCGGTTTTTTCTCAAAAGAAGCGATATTAGTCGCAACTTACCAATCCCATACCGCAGGGCCGACCCTTTGGTGGCTTGGCGTACTCGGTGCCTTTCTCACAAGTTTATATAGCTTTAGATTGCTATTTATTGTCTGCTTTGGTTCGGCCAATCATCATCTTAAAGAAGGTGATTACAGCGTATCCAGCCAATTTGTGGTGCCCTTGTTACCGCTGGTGATCCTCGCGGTGATAGGCGGCTTTATACAGCTGAACTTTACTCAGGTATTTGGCCCAAGTGCACATCCTCACCTGCCACTGTGGATTGAATGGCTACCAGTAGCCGTCGCCGCTGTCGGGTTTGTTCTGGCCTGGATTTTGTATTTCCCCCGCAAGGCAGTTGAAACAGATGAACGCCAGACCAGTGCCTTAAACAGGTTCTGCCGGGATGGCTTGGGCTTTGATTGGCTTTATCAGCAAATTTTTACTAAACCGCTGCAGTTTTTTGCGCGAGTCAATAAAAGCGACATTGTTGATCACTTTTACCACTTTGTAGGCTGGTTTAACTTCAGCTTGAACGAAACTCTGGTAGTTAGTCAAAACGGCAAATTGCGCTGGTATTTATGCGGCACCCTCGCTGGCTGTGCCCTAATGTTAGGAGGGCTGTTATGGTTGCCTTAAGTTTTCTGATTTGGCTGCCGCTACTTTGCGGCGCACTGGCCTGGTTTACAGAGAAAAAAGTTAAAGGTGCTGGCAACTGGGTGACTCTGGCGAGCTTAATTGGCATCTTGCTGTTTAGTCTGTACTTAGGTGGCCTTAGTGACTTAGGCGCTACCAGCACTTTGAGTTGGGACTGGTTTGCCCGTTTCAATATTCACTTCGCCCTGCTTTATGATGGCCTGGCACTGTTGTTGGTGGTCATGACCTTAGCCCTGGCGATATTGGCAGTAGCCGTATCCTGGCGGGATATAGAGCAGCAACGGGGCTTTTTCCACTTTAATCTGATGTTCAGTGTAGCCGGTATTATCGGGGTGTTTTTAGCCGCCGACCTCTTCCTGTTTTTCCTGTTTTGGGAAGTGATGTTATTGCCTATGACTGCCTTGATCCTGATCTGGGGCCACGAAAACCGCCGCTACGCCGCCATCAAGTTCTTTATCTTTACTCAGGCCAGTAGCTTGTTGATGTTAGTGGCGATCATTGCCCTGGCCCTGCAACATCAAAGTCAAACTGGTGAGTTAAGCTTTAACATCGCCGAGCTACAAAGCCTTAGTCTAAGCAGCAACCTTGAATTTTGGCTGATGCTGGGCTTCTTTATCGCCTTTGCCGTCAAGCTGCCCATGGTGCCCTTACATAGCTGGTTGCCGGACGCCCATACCCAGGCGCCAACCGCTGGCAGTGTATTATTAGCAGGCATATTATTAAAAACCGGGGCTTACGGACTGATTCGTATTGTCTTGCCGTTGTTCCCGCAAGCCACGATGGACTTCGCCCCCATTGCAGTAAGTTTAGGGGTGATCAGTATTATCTACGGCGCATTGATGGCTTACAGCCAAACTGATTTCAAACGCCTGGTGGCCTACTCCAGTATTAGCCATATGGGTTTTGTATTACTAGCCCTGTTCAGTTGGCACGAAGTGGCCTTGCAAGGAGCAATACTGACGATTGTCGCCCATGGGATCAGTAGCGCCGCCCTATTTAGTATGGCGGGCATGATCCAACATCGCATCCATAGCCGTGAACTTGGCGAGATGGGCGGTATGTGGGCAAGTGCCCCAAAGATGGCCACCGTCACCTTAATTTTTGTGATGGCCGGTATTGGCATGCCAGGTATGGCAAATTTTAATGGCGAGCTGTTTACCTTGCTTGGCAGTTATCAGGTCTTTCCCGTGCAAACCATCATCGCTGCCCTGGCGATTATAGGTTCAGCGGTGTATGGCTTGCACCTATTTCAAAGGACATTTCAAGGCCCGGCCAATACCGAGGTAACTGACTTGCATATGCGCGAAGTGGTTTATACCAGTTTGTTAGTGGTGGCCTTGTTGTATTTCGGCTTGCAACCCCACCTGGTGCTGGATCTCAGCTCAGACACCCTTAGCACATTGCTAAACATTGCTAAGGAGTCGCGCCCATGAGCATGCAAGAACTTTGCTTATTGTTACCGGTATTAATCGTTAGTGCAGGTATCTTGGTGGTTATGTTACAAACGGCATGGCAGCGCAATAGCGTGCTAGCCCAGGGCCTAACCGTGCTGACCCTACTCCTGGCGTTTGCTGCCTTGATCAAGCAATACCCCACGAGTATGAATACCATCACCATACTGTTTGAATATGAACCGATTGGCGGCTTCTTTACTCTCTTGTTGCTGATGGTAGGCATTTCAGTGGCCTTGTTACAAGGGCCTTATATGGGCACCAATAGCAAGGAAGTAGCCGAAGAGTTCTACATGCTACTGTTGCTTTCCTGTTTAGGCGCCATGTTGCTGGTCATGTCTCGCCATGTGGGCAGTGTGATCCTCAGCATCGAGTTGATGAGTTTGTCTATGTTGGCCATGCTGGCCTACAATCGTGAACGACAACTCGCCCTGGAAGGCGCAATGAAGTATCTGCTGCTCTCTGGTGCAGCCACCAGCGTATTGCTGATGGGCTTTGCCCTACTTTATGCCACCAGCGGTCAATTGTTATTAGTAGAAATGATGTTATCCCCCATGGGGCTATTGTCCAAAGCGGGGTTTGTATTGGTGCTGGCGGGCTTGGCCTTTAAACTCTCCTTAGTGCCCTTGCATTTCTGGACGCCGGATGTGTATCAGGGTGCCCCGGTTAACTCCACTTTGTTGCTTACCAGCTTGTCCAAAGCAGCGGTATTTGCCTTGTTTATCAAACTGGTGCTGATTGTTCCGGTGGAATTTGAAGCGGATATGGTGCGCATGCTCAGTTGGATGGCCATCGCCAGCATGTTATTAGGAAACTGGTTGGCCTTGCGGCAAACCAGCCTAAAGCGTTTGATGGCCTACTCTGCCATCGCTCACATGGGCTATGTATTAGTGGCTGCTGTAATCGCTATGGGGGTTGATCACTCTCTGGTGCTGGAAGGCGCGAGTTATTACCTCTTGGCTTATCTGGTCGCGTCTATTCTGATTTTTGCCGTGCTTACCCTGCTATCTCGACTGGATGACCAACAAGATCTCGACGACTTATCCCAATTACAAGGTCTGTTCTGGCAACATCCCTGGTTTGCCGGCGCGATGACCCTGGGGTTTTTATCACTGGCTGGTATGCCCATCACCATCGGTTTTATCGGCAAATTCTACTTACTTACCCTGGCAATCAAACTGTCCGCTTGGTGGTTAGTCGCTGCCATGTTAATCGGCAGCGCCGTCGGCCTGTACTACTATCTGAGAGTAATTTTCACCCTATTTTCACCTAAACAGTCAGAAATTCATGAAGCACCTGGGGCTTACTTGAGTAAATTGTGGATTGGGCTGATCGCCGCAGGTTTGTTAGTGCTCGGTATATTGCCTGGCCTGTTGGGGGATCAACTAAGGAGTATCCTGGCCATCGGCTAGGACTAGTGAGCAATGCCAGCTTATTGCCACCCATTATTTTCATCCGAAAATCAACAGCGACAACACGTCATAAGCCCCAACTAACACTGCTACTAAGTCCGTTACTCCATCTGTTCTATGGTAAAAACAAAAAAAGCAATTCACCACCGAGGGCACAGATTAAGATAGGTTGGTATTATACCCGGCGCAGGGCGCAGATTTTGTTGCCGGAGGGATCACGTAAATAAGCTAAATAAAGCTGAACCGATCCCCCATCACGCACGCCAGGAGAATCTTCACAAGCTGTGCCGCCATTGGCAAGGCCAGCCTTATGCCAGGCATCGGCCATTTCCGGACTCTCTGCTGCAAAACCTAAGGTACTGCCATTGCCGTGACAAGCTGGCTCACCGTTAATTGGCTTACTGATACCGAAGACGCCGGTTTTTGTATAATAAAAACAGCGGTCTTTATCATCAATCACGCCCGGATCGTAGCCGAGAGCCCCTAAGGTCGCATCGTAAAACGCTTTTGATGCCGCAACATCGTTGGCACCGACCATAACATGGCTAAACATAGTGTTCTCTCTTCTTCATTTTTGTAGGGCCTGTGATCATACACAGATCAGGATTTAAATAAAGTGGCTGCTTTGAATCTGTCACTCAACATCAATTAAGAAAAGTCGAAGATTTACTGAACAATCAACCAAGGAAATACGCTTTTTATAAAACGCCAAATGAAGTTTATAATAAGCTAAGTGCTGCACTTCTATTTAGAATCTGAGGGTATTTAGAATCTGAGGGCTGATGTCTTAGGTATTCAATTTAAGATGCTATTGCCTGAATCACCAAACTTATACCTAGTATTCACAAAAATACCAAAACGCGCGCGCTTTTCATGGACTGCGCGTAGTTTTCATGAAATAGTGGTTATATGATTACGCGCCCCTTACCAGAACCTGAGGCCCAGCTAGCGGGCTATGCCGCTCTTATAAACCAGTACGAGCTGTGCGTACCAAGGCCTTTTATACTATCAGCCATTGGTAAAAAGCACACTAAATATGAAACTGCTGGATGGAAGGTCTACACCCCTCGCCATGCCCCCGATGACAGCCTCTATGCTCACCTGTCTTTTGCTCTTCGCTATGAGGGAATAGACCTTGCTGTGCTCAACGCATTGTTTGCCAAAATTGATAACGCCGAGATTGAGCGCATTATAGTGGCTGAACCCAATGGCAGCTATGCGCGGCGCATTTGGTTTTTATATGAATACCTCACGGATAACGCGCTCGATGTACCTGACTTAAACCAGCGCAGCTATGTAGGCCTTCTTGATCCAAAACTTCAATATGTTGGCTCAGCGCGCCCCTCAAAACGCCACCGCGTAAGCAACAATCTGCCCGGCGTTAAGAACTTTTGCCCCTTAATAAGGCGCAACGAAAAACTGGATAAGCTGATTGAGCAAGATCTTGCACAGCAAGCTCTCGATTGTGTCGGCGCTATTCACCCCGATGTGTTAATGCGCGCGGCGTCCTTTTTACTGTTAGAAGACTCAAAAGCATCCTATGCCATTGAAGGCGAGACCCCTCCTCACAATCGCGCTGAGCGTTGGGGGCGCATAATCGGCCAAGCAGGCAAGTCCGCTTTATCGAAGGCAGAGCTAGAGCGCCTGCAAGCAGAAGTGATCGTCGATAATCGCTTTGTATTTATGGGGTTCCGTATTGATGGCGGTTTTATTGGTAGCCATAATCGCGCGACCAACATGCCCATCCCCGTGCATATCTCGGCCAAACATGAAGACCTTGATACGCTCATGAACGGTTTAATAGAAACAGCGGCGCTACTTAAAGGCAGTGAATTTCCGCCAGTGCTCGCCGCCGCTATAATAGCCTTCGGCTTTGTTTTCATTCATCCCTTTGAAGACGGTAATGGCCGTCTTCATCGCTATCTACTTCACCATGTGCTCATTGAGACCGGTTTTACGCCCAATGGGCTAGTGTTCCCCGTATCATCGGTGATTTTAAAACATTTGAATGAATATATAAGCGCCTTGGAAGCTTATTCAAAACCGCGCTTGTCGCATATTGAATGGCGCGCAACACCTAAAGGCAATATTGAAGTCCTTAATGACACACTCGACCTTTATCGCTTTTTTGATGCAACGCGCCAAGCCGAGTTCTTCTATGATTGCGTTGCAGAAACCATTACGAAAACGCTGCCCGAAGAAGTGTCGTATTTGCAGAAATATGATGAAATGAAAGCCTTTGTGAACAACTATATTGATATGCCAGACCGCACGGCTGACTTGCTTATCCGCTTCCTTCATCAAAATAAGGGCACTCTCTCAAACCGAGCGCGCACTAAAGAGTTTGCTGCACTTACTCACGAAGAGGTTACATCCATACAAACCAAATTTTCTGACATATTTGATGAAGGGGGCATTTAGGCAATTCTCCCCCATCATCGCAATGCCAATTCACCTTGAACCGTTTCAATTGAAGCCAACACATTGCGGCACTAACAATCGTCGCTTTGATGCCCAGACTGCGTGCAAACTATTGATAACCAATCAATAAGACATATATGGACGCTTCCGTGATGTCAACGTGCTACTTGCCAATACGGGCTGATTTCAGCACAAATACCGTTTTAATCTTGTATTACCTCTAGTCCGTTGTGTTGAAGGCAGTCTAAAAGTGGCCCTCTTTTTCAGATATGAGCTGACTATATTCAGGCTCTTTATTAGCCTTGGTGTAATCAACGCTGGCCGGTGATTAACTCCGTACCGTATCGCCTAAAAACCACCCCTTCGGATTGTTGACAATGTCTTGTCCGTGTCTTGGGCAGGCTTTGATGAGGTAGGGTAGACCGTAAGCTTCATCATTTTATGACTAAGCTGGGTGGGTAAAGTCGGTCCTACGATCTCTCTCCCTGTAGGAGGGCCTTTAGGCCCGAAAATTCAGCTTTTACAGGGTTCGGGGGATCTTCCCGCCTAAAGTCGGTCCTACGATTTCTCTCCCTGTAGGAGGGCCTTTAG
>JAWUXW010000169.1:0-17051 GCA_034111125.1 Paraglaciecola sp. | reverse complement strand
ATTTTTAGCCTGTAACTTGCTCGATGCAGAGGATAAATAATTGCGAACGGTGCCAGCAGACAAAAACAGCTGACTGGCAATTTGCTCGGTAGACAGTCCTTCTTTGGCTAAGCGCAAGGAGGCCCGCTCTTTGTCGGTCAGTGGGTCTTTTTCCATCCAAGAAGTCATCATCAATTCCGGATCAATGACGCTGCCGCCCTGATGTATTTTTTCAATTGCTTTGATTAAGTCATCTGAGGGTGAGTCTTTGAGCAAATAGCCTTTCACTCCAGAATCCATTGCACGACGTAAGTAGCCACTTCTGGCGAAAGTAGTCAGGATAATGACTTTGCAAGGCAGCTTTGCCGTATGAATATGTTGTGCGAGTTCAAGGCCGGTCATATCTGGCATTTCAATGTCAGACAAAACAATATCGACTCTTTGGGCATCGTCTGAATGCAGATAGTCAAAAGCCTGTTTGCCATTGGCACAACTTTTCACCACATGCAGATTATCTTCAAGGTCGAGTATGGTGGCCAAGGCGTTAAGCAACATCGTTTGATCTTCGGCCAGTAGTATATTGATGCTTTGCATGTGCTTAATCCTTAGCTAAGATTGGCAGAGTAATTTCGCTGAGCGTGCCGGTATGTTCAGCGCCACTGGTGACTTTGACACATCCACGTAATTTACCAATACGCTCTTCAATGCCTTTTAGACCAAAGCCCTTAGGTGGATGCTCTTCATATATAGGATCTTTATGTGCAGAGCCTTTAAAACCCTGCCCGTTGTCTTGCATGGCGAGCACTATCGTATCGTCGTGGCGTTTAATGTTGGCCCTTACCTGCGTTGCTTTGGCGTGTTTAATGATATTGGTGACTAACTCGCGCAATACTATTGCCAGCTCTTTATTACTGGGTAGATCCAATTCTAATTCGCCTTCGTCTACATTTTCAAAGTGGTATTCAAAGTTGATATCCAGACTGGAAAATACGCTTTTGTAAGTCTGTTTTGCAGCTTCAACAAGGTTTGTCATTACACACTCAAGAGCCAAAGTGCGTATCAAGCCTATCTAGCAATTCTAAGCCCCTTTCGACATTTCCTGAGGCTGCCATTGCCCAAATCGCTGTCCACAACGAGCTCAAATTTTAGTTTAGTTTGAAAAAACTCGAGGGCTTCATCGTAATCTCTACTAAAAGGGAGACTTTGCTAATTGATTGGTTCATTACTCTTGGCTCTTTATTTATTCAAATACACATCAAAACGATTAGCCTTGCCCGTGTATTCAATATCGGGTTTTTGCTCGGCCAAATAGGGAGCGCCGGCGGGGCGTTTTACCACCACTCGCTTAAGTGCGAGTTTTATAGCGGGTTCGAGCAGTCTGTCTGCATCTTCGTCCGGCCCAAGTAATTGTTGGAATAGGCGCATTTCCTTTTTGACCAGGGCGTTTTTTTTGCGGTGGGGGAACATGGGATCCAGATAGACTACATCCGGTTGTGCCCCTTGCCAAGCAGCCAATAGCTCCACAGCAATACCATGCAGAAGCTGCATTCTCTCGGGTAGCCAGGTAGATAATTCTGCTTCTTGTGCCGCCCGCTTTAAGCCATCTGCAAGCAAAGCGGCGACGACCGGCGAACGTTCGATCATGTCTACTGTGCAACCCAAATTTGCCAGCACAAAGGCATCTCGCCCCAGCCCAGCGGTGGCATCCAGCACCCTCAGGGAAGTCTGACCCTTGAAGCCGACTGCCTTTGCAATGGCTTCTTTTTTACCTCGGCCCTGTAGGCGTCTGAAGGTTAGTGCATCGGAAGTGAAATCAACCAATACTTCGCCCACCTTCGGCTCGTCTAACTGGCGCAATACCAGATGTTCCGGGTGTTGCAATAACACCAAACCAGAGCCAACATCAGCCTGGTAGACCAAGCCCCACTGCTGGGCAAGTTGCTGAGCACGCTCTATCACCTGTTCTTGTGCATCAGCAGCAACGGTAATAGGGATATTCTCATGCATGGCCAAAGCGCTCCCGGTGCCCTAACCAGCGATTAATAATCCCCCGAGAATTTGCCGGATAATGCTCCCAAAGATGGCTGGCGATATTTTGCACCTGAGGAATTAACTCAGCGTCACGGATTAAGTCGGCAATTTTTAAATCGGCTAGTCCCGTTTGTTTGGTGCCGAGCAGCTCACCGGGGCCGCGGATTTCCAGATCCTGCTGAGCAATATAGAAGCCGTCATGGGATTCACGTAAAACAGACAGGCGTTTACTGGCGGTTTTTGACAAGGGGCTTTGATACATCAATACGCAGTGACTCTCGACGGAGCCCCGGCCTACTCGTCCACGCAATTGATGCAGTTGGGCTAAGCCCAAACGTTCCGGGTTTTCGATGATCATTAAACTGGCATTGGGTACATCTACCCCAACTTCGATTACCGTTGTAGCGACCAGTAGGTCAATGTTGCCTTGTTTGAAATCCTGCATAAGTTGCTGTTTTTCTGCGGATTTTAAACGTCCGTGAACGAGGGCTACAGTGAGTTCTGGTAAGGCAGTAGTTAATGCAATAGCAGTGTCTTCAGCTGCCTGCGCCTGCAGTACCTCTGACTCATCTATCAAGGTACAAACCCAATAGGTTTGTCGCCCCTGCTCTACACTGGCACTGCGCACCCGATCAATCACTTCCGCCCGGCGGGTATCTGGCACCACCACCGTGGTTACAGGTGTGCGTCCCGGCGGCAGTTCGTCGATAACCGAGGTATCAAGGTCTGCATAGGCGGTCATGGCTAAGGTCCGTGGAATTGGGGTCGCGGTCATAATCAGCTGATGAGGGAAGGTCCCTTGTTTCTCGCCCTTTTCACGGAGGGCTAAGCGCTGATGTACGCCAAAACGGTGTTGTTCATCCACAATCACCAGGGCGAGGGTGCTGTATTCAACGGCTTCTTGAAATATCGCATGTGTGCCGACTAATAACTGCAAGGTGCCGTCGGCCAGATCGCTAAGAGTTTGTACTCGGGCTTTGCCTTTTGCCTTCCCCGCTAACCAGCCAACTTTAATGCCTAAGGGCTCAAACCACAGGGCAAAGTTGTTGAAGTGTTGTTCCGCGAGCAGTTCGGTGGGGGACATCATTGCCACTTGATAACCGCCTCCTATGGCGGATAAGGCTGCCATTGCTGCGACCAGGGTTTTACCTGAGCCCACGTCACCTTGGATCAGGCGCATCATTGGCCTGTTTTGCAGCATATCCCGATGAATATCCTGGATCACTCGTTGCTGGGCTCCGGTAAGCTCAAAGGGCAAGCTACCTGTTAGTCCATTGAGTAATTCTGTTGCAGGCTTGATCACAAAGCCGGGATGTTGGGCATTTTGCTGGCGTACTTTCAATACGCTTAAATGGTGAGCCAATAATTCTTCCATCACCAGGCGTTGCTGGGCCGGATGTTTGCCCTGCTCCAACAAGGTGAGGGTGACATCAGGTGGCGGCCGGTGAACCAAGTTGAGGGCATCAACCAGACTAACTTGCTGTTGATACATGCCCTCGGGTAATAATTCTGCCAGGCCTCCTTTGACTAATAGTTGCAGGGCCTGCTCTGACAAATTGCGCAGAGTAAGTTGCTTTACGCCCTCTGTGGCAGGATAAACTGGCGTCAGGGACTCGGCCATTTTACTGGGATTGTCCGGGTCGATGGCTTTGTATTCAGGATGCATGATCTCCAGACCGTATTTACCGGCCCGTACTTCACCAAAACAGCGAACATGTTTGCCAATCTCGAAGTTATTTTTTTGCGCCGCTGAAAAATGAAAAAATCGCAGGGTCACCGTGCCGCTGCCATCGCTGATATGCACCACCAACATGCGTTTTCGGCCAAATTGCACATCACAGGACATCACCTCACCCTCAATGCTGGTGTGCAAATGGGGCTGTAGTTCAGCGATGGGATATACCCGGGTGCGATCTTCGTAACGATGGGGCAGGTGGAACAACACATCCTGTACCGTCACCAAGCCTAGCTTGCTGAGCTTTTCCGCTACCTTACTACCCACGCCTTTTAACTCGGTAATGGGGGTCTGGGCTAATCCGCGCATGAGATCCTATTTATCCTTAAAATGTGCGTTGGCGATCTTTTATTTAGCAATTTGCGCCGCATAAAATAGTAGCTGGGGCGAAACACGCACCCTAAAGTTGGGATTTACATATTGAAACTGCACCAGGCCGCTGGTATCAAAAATATAGGCTGCAGGAACCGGCAATACCACCTTGCTCTCACCTTCCACTGTAACTAAGTTTGCCCCCAACTTATCCCGGTAGGTATTGGCAGTATTGTCATCGAGATAGTAGCCAAGACCAAAGGCACGGATGGCCTTTAAGCCGTTATCAGACAATCTTACCACGTCAAAATCGGCTCCGGTCTTTTGCGCTTGTAGGCGTTCGGGTGTATCCGGTGAAATAGCAATTATTTGGTAACCTAAATCGATAATGCGCTGCTCTACTTCCAGCAAGCCCTTCATCTGCCGGTTACAATAGGGGCACCAGCCGCCGCGATAAAAAATCACCAGACTGGGCTTACTTTCGATTAAGGTTTTTAAATTAATGTCTTTACCAAAGGCAGTTTGCAGGATCACGTCGGGCACAAATTGACCGTTTAGTAGAGGAGTGACCTTTTCAGCTGATTCTGCAATCGGGATTCGACTTTGCACATTTAGGCTCAGCAGACACAAAAACAGCGCGGCGAGTACCTTTGGGATCTTAGTAAATTCGTACACAACACATCTCCGTAACAGGCAATAACTGATGGGCTGTCTAGTTTCAAAGAATTGGCGCGATTTCGCAAGACAATAACGAGCTGGTTTATCCAGCTTGTTATACCCAAAACCCTTGAAGTTGCCGCCTAGCTGCAACTTCAGTGGCTTTGGGTATATAAGCTGGTATACATCACCTTGAAAGTTTAGCCGCTTGATAAAGTAGTTGCGGGGATAAACGCTCTTTGAAGTTAGCATTGACGTGGCTAAACTTAACGACGCCGGCCTTATCGAGAATAAATACTGCGGGTGCAGGTAATACCGCCTTTCCCGATTCCTTGTCATCAGTTAGGGTAATACCCATTTTTACTTCATACAGTTTTTCGGTGACCAGGGGCAGGTAAAAGCCAATGCCAAAGCCCCTGATGGTATCTAAACCTGGATCGGACAATAGTCGCACGGAGAACTGGGTTTGAAGTTTTTGCTCCTGCAATTGGGCAGGGGTTTCTGGCGATATAGCGATTATTTGATAGCCCAAGTCATCAAGCTCACTTTCGATATTTTTCAAACCGGCTAACTGACGGCTACAGTAAGGGCACCACCCCCCTCGATAAAATATTAATACTGTCGGTTTTTGCATGGTCAGGGCTAACAAACTGACCGGGTCGCCGTCTACGGTTTGCAAAGTACTGTTAGGCGCTTTTTGGCCAATTAATAATGGTGTAACGTCTTGGGCGTCATTGGCAATTTTAGTTCTGTCGAGGGCAAAAGCTGAAAAGGACAGACTCGTCAGTAGCAAAGTAAGTAGTGATATTCGTTTCATGGACTTCTCTTATCTTTCGAACTAATTGTGACCCGCCAAGGACAGGATTCATTTCTAATTAAATCAAGTTTTACCAAAAGCGGGGTGTCATCTAGGTGGTATGGGTATGTGCCATTTTTTCAGCCTGCTTCCTTCATTAATCTATGGCCTTTCTTCGTCATTTGCATTTGCAACCACCAACTTGCGTCCGCTTCAATATGGCCATTTTCATCAATATGTGGATATGGGACGTTTTTGCGCTCGCACATGTCCTTGAATTTGGGAAAGGCCCCTTCGAATAACATGCGCTGACATTCTTCCTCAGACAGTTGCTGCTCGGCATACATACCTGCCACTTGTCTTTGCCGCTGGGCTTCATAAAGCACCAAGGCGGCGGCCACTGATACGTTGAGGGATTGCACCATGCCGACCATGGGGATCACAATGTTGTTGTCCGCCAGGGCGATCGCTTGCTCCGTCGCGCCGTATTTTTCCTGACCAAGAATAATGGCGGTAGGCTGAGTGTAGTCTATGTCACGAAAATCAACCGCATCGTCAGATAAGTGAGTAACCAGGATCTGCATGTTTTGTTGTTTCAGATGTGTGACGACATCTTCAATACAGTTATGGGTGTCGGTATATACCCAGTTTTGGCTGCCCATGGCGGTGCCTTTGCTCAATCGAGCCTTCTTTTCTGCTACCGCATGCACCCGGTGCACGCCAACCGCATCACAACTACGGATTACCGCTGAAACATTGTGTCGCTTGTGCACTTGTTCGAGGCATACTGTCAGGCTGGGCTGGCGGCAAGCGAGCAATTTTCTGATACGCAGATAGCGTTCCGGTGACATATTGGCGGAGGCAGTCATAAGAAATCCTGGAGTGTGGTTATTCTGGTAAAGCCATCACACCGTCAATTTCAATCTGCACACCTTTTGGTAAGGCACTAACTTGCACGGCTGCACGGGCGGGGTAGGGCTGACTGAAATATTGGCTCATGATTTCATTTACCTTGGCAAAGTTGCCTAAGTCGGTGAGAAAAATATTTACTTTGGCCAGATCATTGGTACTGCCACCGGCCGCTTCACATACTGCCTGTATATTGCTAAATACCTGTTTGGCTTGCATTTCGAAATCCTCTGAGACTATCTGCATCGTTTCAGGAACGAGGGGGATTTGCCCAGACAAATAGACGGTAGTGCCACACTTAATGGCCTGACTGTAAGTGCCAATAGCTTGTGGCGCCTTGTCGGTATTAATTACGGACTTAGACATAATAGATTCTCTTTTAATTAATGTTGTTTAGATTGACTGTGTCGCGACACTCGCTGGACTTCAGGCATGGTGCGTATTTTACGCATAACACTCGCCAGTTGAACGCGATTTTGAGTGGTGAGTTCGATATTGATGAAATACACGTTACTTTCTTTTTCTTCGGTTTGCAGGCCAATAATATTCGAACCGCAAGAAGCAACGGTACTGGTCAAGGTGGCAAGTGTGCCATGGTGATTCACCAGTTCGATTCGCAATGAGGCCTTAAATTCAATATTAGGCTCATCGTCCCACTGCATAACCAACACCCGTTGAGGCTCTTCCTTGCTTAATTTACGAATATTGCTGCAGCCGGTTTGGTGGATCACCATGCCGCGGCCTGGGCTTAAGATGGCGACAATTTCGTCCCCTGGAATAGGGTGGCAGCAACGGGAATAGGAAACCAACAATCCTTCTGTACCCTTGATGGCTACCTTACGACTTTTGTCTGGCAAGTCTGCAGATTCACCCAACAAACGCCTAGCCACAATGGCACTTAATTCGTTACCCAGCCCAATGTCGGCTAATAAAGCAGAAAAATCACTGTGTTTAGTTTCTAGCACCACCCTATCGATCTCTTGGGATGGAATTTCATCTAACTTGCTAGAGCCCAGCGCATGGCGAAGCAGACGATTGCCCATGGTGATCGCTTCCTCGAGGCGCTGATTTTTCAAATAGTGGCGGATATGGGAACGGGCCCGGGCACTGACCACAAAGTTAAGCCAGTTGGCATTGGGCTTGGCTCTGGGCGCGGTAATAATTTCTACAGACTGGCCATTTTCAAGAGGTTTGCTTAGGGAATAATTACGCCTTTCTACTTTGACCCCAACACAGGAGTTACCTACATCGGTATGCACTGCATAGGCAAAATCAACGGCGGTGGCACCCATCGGTAATTCTATAATCCGCCCATCCGGGGTAAATACGTAGATCTCGTCCGGAAATAAGTCTGTTTTGACGTTTTCAATAAATTCGAAAGATGAACTGGCACTTTGCTGTAATTCAATCAACGACTGCATCCACTCCCGTGCTCGCACCTGAGCGGTAGTGTTATTGTTTTCTTTGGTACCTTTATATACCCAGTGCGCGGCTACCCCTTTGTCTGCCATCTGATCCATTTCAGCGGTGCGGATCTGGATCTCCACCGGTATACCATGAGGGCCAATCAAAGAGGTGTGCAACGATTGGTAGCCATTGGTACGGGGGATGGCAATATAGTCTTTGAAACGACTTTCAATCGGCTTGTATAAACCGTGCATAGCACCCAAGGCCCGGTAGCAACTGTCAACGTTCTCCACCACAACACGAAAGGCATAGATATCCATTACTTCATTGAACATCAACTCCTTGTTTTTCATCTTACGATAAATTGAGTACAGGTGCTTTTCTCGCCCCGTAGTACTGGCAATTATGCCCACTGCCGCCAGGCGAGTCTCAACTTCATTGAGGGTATTTTCGATGATTTCTTTGCGATTGCCCCGGGCCTGTTTAACGGCACTTTTTAGGGCACGGTAACGCAGAGGATACATGGCTTGAAAACCGAGTTCTTCTAATTCATTTTTGATTTCGTGAATGCCGAGGCGATGGGCGATGGGAGCATAAATCTCGAGGGTTTCCCGGGCAATCCGGCGCCGCTTGTCTGGTCGTAAAGACCCCAAAGTACGCATGTTGTGGGTGCGATCGGCCAGCTTAATTAGGATCACCCTAATATCCTGCACCATGGCCATCATCATTTTGCGGAAATTTTCCGCCTGAGCTTCCTGGGTGCTACTAAAGTGGATCTTGTCCAGCTTACTGACCCCTTCCACCAGGTCGCCGACGACTACGCCAAATTTTTCGCTGAGATCTTCCTTGCTGTGGTTAGTATCTTCGATCACATCGTGTAGCAGGGCGGCCATCAAGGTTTCATGATCCAAACCCATATTGGCCAGGATACCGGCTACCGCGACGGGATGAGTAATATACGGATCGCCACTGGAACGCATTTGTCCATCGTGAGCATCCCGGGCAACTTCGAAGGCATGTTCAGTCTCTGCTACCTTTTCAGGGGGCAGATAGGCTTCAAGCTTCTGTTTTAAACCTTCAAAAAAATACACGTTGGCGCTATTCTCGAACAGTGATTAACTTAAGAATACGGGGAAATTAGCGGGAAGCCAACGGCTTTAAATCAGATTGATGTAAGGCCGTTGTAAAATTGAGCGCTTAGTGTTCGGAAAGGATATTGGCTACGGAGGAAAATTCAGCCTCATCTTGCTGCTGTTGATCACGTAAATCACCGGCTTCAATGGTATCAGCGGTGACAAAACCTTGCTCAATTTCACGCAAGGCAACTACCGTTGGCTTATCAGTTCCAACTGGCACATGGGCATCTTTACCTTCAATCGCTAGCTGTCGGGCACGACGTGCAGCCACTAAAACTAAATCAAAACGATTACCAATTTTTTCTACAGCATCTTCAACTGTTACGCGAGCCATTATGATCTCCGTGGGTGTAATAGGGAAAAAAGGTCGCGTAGTGTACTTGCAATTTGACCACTTTGAAAGATCTTTACCGATTTAAACCTTAAGCAGGTTTTCAAATAAGCTTTGATGGCGAATAATTTGTTTCTCTTTGCGCAGGCGTCTGCTGCTAACAATAGCATCCAGTTCGCCCAGAGCTGCAGCAAAATCATCATTCACCACCACAAAATCGAATTCGTGATAATGGGATATTTCGGCAACCGCCTTAGCCATGCGCTTGGCAATGACTTCTTCTGGGTCCTGGCCACGCTCGTTCAAACGTCGACGTAATTCCTCTTTGGACGGAGGGGCGACAAATATTGTGGCGGTGTCGGGAATTTGCGCTTTGACTTGTCTGGAACCTTGCCAGTCGATGTCTAAAAATACATCTATGCCTTGGCGTAGGGTTTGCTCGATGACGGTTTTTGAAGTGCCATAATAATTACCAAAGACTTCCGCCCATTCAAAAAAAGCCTCTTGTTCGATTAATGCCTTAAACTCTTCCCGGCTAACAAAGTGGTAGTGCACACCCTGTTGTTCACCGGTTCTTGGGGCACGGGTAGTATGGGACACGGAAACCTGCATCGCATTATTGTGAATGTTGCTAGCTTGGTGTTTATTCAGCAATGCCTTGATTAAGCTAGATTTACCTGCCCCTGAAGGGGCGGCCAAAATAAATAAATTACCTAGTGTTTGTGTCATATGTTCTTTTTACTATGTTGTTTCTTACCAAATATTTGAAAAGTAAGTGTCGACGCTGTTGTGCAATGTTAGCATATTCCCAACAAATGCTTAGTGGATGAACGAAGAAATGAACGATAGTCAATATCATCTTTTAGTAGATGAAGTATTACTGGCCTTAGAAGAGGCCTTGGACGAGATTGAGGTAGATATAGACTACGAGTCTGCCAGCAGCATTTTAACCCTGACATTTGAGAATGGCACCAAGATTATTATTAACAAGCAACCGCCTCTGCATCAGATTTGGGTGGCGACTAAATTCAATGGCCATCATTTCAATTTTAAAGACGCACTATGGATAGATGAACGCACCGGCGTTGAATTTTGGTCATTTATGGATGAGGCCGCCAGTAAACAAGCGCTTCAGCCAGTTTTATTATCCACCCACAAACCCTAACAAACCAGTAGTAAGAGACCCTTTAATGAGCGAAAACACTTTACCCTATGTTGAAGTCAATCCTAGTTCCACGCCCCTAGCAACGGTAATATGGCTGCATGGTCTGGGCGATTCTGGCAACGGCTTTGCGCCCATTGTGCCTCAGCTTAATCTCCCAGATGAGTTGGCGATCCGCTTTGTTTTCCCCCATGCCCCAATGCGTGCGGTGACTATTAACAATGGTATGTCGATGCGTGCCTGGTATGATATTACCAGCCTGGATTTTAACAACCGGGCGGACAGTAAGGGAGTGTACGAATCAGCAGCCTTGGTTGAACAGCTGATCGACGATGAAATAGCCAAGGGGGTTCCGGCAGAGCGTATTGTGCTGGCTGGGTTTTCTCAAGGTGGGGTTATAGCTCTGCACTTGGGTACGCGCATTAATAAAAAGCTGGCGGGAATAATGTCCTTATCTTCATATATGGCAGAGTCTGAAAGCCTTAGCTCTGAGGCACATGAGGCGAATCGCCAAACGCCCATTTTAGTCGCCCATGGACAACAAGATGATGTGGTTCCCCTGTTTCTCGGTAATGCGGCCTTTAAAGTACTTGAGCATAATGGTTACCCGGTTGAATGGCGAGAATACGTTATGCAGCATAATGTGTGTATGCAGGAGCTAAACGACATATCTGCCTGGTTGCAGCAACGATTAGCCTAAGCAAAATCACGTTGTGATAAAAATGTGATGAAATAATAAACCCGGTAAGCCGGTTTAATGGCTTAATATATATTTATACCCCAACTATTTGGAGACACGATGAACTTACTCAAATTACTCACCAGCTTGTTAGTACTTACTTTTTCTGTTTCTGCCCTGGCAGAAGATCCTATAGAAACTGGCACTTTTAATAACCATGCAATTTACGGTTACGATACGGTCGCTTATTTTACGGATAACAAAGCCGTAAAAGGCAAGAAGACCATCAACCATGAATGGCGCGGTGCAGATTGGCACTTTGCCAGCACCGAGCACCGGGATATGTTTATCGCCGAACCAGAGAAATATGCACCGCAATATGGTGGTTACTGTGCTTACGCCATGACTGATGGGCGCTTGGTAGGCGTTGACGAGGACGCTTTCACGATACATGAAGGTAAACTTTATTTAAATTACAGCATCAGCGTAATGAAAGAGTGGCGTAAAGAGAAGGCCAAATATATTGCCGAAGCTGATCCACTTTATCCTACTTTGGTTGATTTACCCGCTAATTAATCACCGCATACCTAATACCAGATGGACGTTAAGCCCATCTGGTTTTTTTAATCACAAAATAAACCCTTCCCATTAATCTGTACTCTCTTAGATACGAGTAAAGTAGGGAATATGATGAAAAAGTTAGCATTGGTTTTTTGTATGCTAATCTATTCTATGTACTCATATTCGACCTTGACCCAATAGCCAATGTCTCAAATACAAAAAACCATTAGCAGAACTGATTGTTCGTCAGGCACGAGACAATGAGGCCGAACTTATTAGCCAACTTGCTCAGCGCTCCAAAGCTTATTGGGGCTACGACCAAGCGTTTCTTGAGCAATGCAAAGACGAGCTAAACTACTGTGCAGAACAAATACGTTCACCACGTTTCTTTTTTGCTGTGGTCGAAAAAAATCAGTAAATTTTGGGTTTTTATGCCCTTGATTTTGACCAGCAGGACTATGTCGGGCTTGACGCCTTATTTATTGAAGCTGAATTTATTGGAAGGGACTTAGGGAGTTTATTGATGCTAGCCGCACAAAAAAGGCCCATCTGAGTGCAGCGACAAAACTGCGCATCCAGAGCGATCCCAATGCCAAGGCGTTCTACCAACGCTGTGGCGCTATACAGGTAGGCGAGTTGGCTTCTTTGAGCATCCCCGGACGCATGTTGCCGCTATTTGAGATCACGCTTAACTAAGTTATTTTGGGAGACAGGCGCGAAGTTCATATGCATTGTACGATTATATTTTATCGCTGGTTAGCGGAAAATCGTCGATATACAGTAATTTAAAACAACAATATGGCATCCTCGCAGTTGAACCCAATTTGCTCGATATCAACAATTAGCTTACCGCACAAACACCAAAAGGCTAGCTCAACAGCCCCCTTGTATATTGGGATTGAAGGGGTGTTAGCTTCCAAATACAATTTTTCATCTCTATTTTTGAGTATTGATATTATTGTGAGTATCAAGGGGACTTCCATAGGCAATAATTAGGGAGTTAAACCAAAATCAGCCCAAAAATACCGATATATGCTCAGCCGAGCTTATTTTGTCTCTGTGCTTTTTGCCGGTCGGTGGTAGACTTTACCCAATTAAAATTGCCCGACATTAATCCTGTGGCATCGAAAAGGAAACTGCATGAAACAGCGAGTTATTCGTATCGCCACCCGTAAGAGCGCCTTAGCATTGTGGCAGGCCGAATATGTCAAACAAAAACTCATTGATGCCCATCCGGATATTGTCATTGAGCTTGTGCCAATGAGCACCAAAGGTGACAAGATTTTGGACACGCCTCTGGCGAAAATTGGTGGTAAGGGCTTGTTTATCAAAGAGCTGGAAGTGGCCATGAGCGAAGGTAGAGCTGATATTGCCGTGCACTCTATGAAAGATGTGCCCATCGACTTCCCCCCAGGTTTTGGCCTACACGCTATTTGCGAGCGGGAAAATCCTTTTGATGCCTTTGTATCTAATATTTTCGATAGCATTGACGCATTGCCGGACGGCGCCATTGTTGGCACCTCAAGTTTACGCCGTCAATGCCAATTGCGTAGCGCCCGCCCTGACCTGCAGATTAGAGACTTGCGTGGTAACGTGAACACCCGCCTGGCCAAGTTAGATGAGGGCCAATACGATGCGATCATCTTGGCGGCGGCAGGATTGATCAGACTGGATATGCAAGACAGGATCAAGGCGCACATTACCGCGGAATTTTCACTGCCCGCAGTTGGGCAAGGGGCAGTAGGAATCGAATGTCGTAATGACGACACTGATTTGATCACCTTATTAGCGCCCCTTAATCATACGGAAACAGCCTGCAGGGTGAAGGCCGAGCGGGCGTTAAATGCCAAGTTAAATGGCGGCTGTCAGGTACCCATCGGCAGTTTTGCTGAGTTGCAAGGAGAGCAATTACACTTGCGTGGCATGGTAGGTTCACCTGACGGCACACTGCTACTGCACGCTCAAAGTAGTGGTCATGTGATGGATGCAGAGCAAATCGGAGTCTTAGTGGCAGAGCAACTAATCGAACAGGGCGCGGGCGAGATATTAAGTGCCCTATATGGTGAACAGAGCCAGTGAAATTTTTGCTGCTTAGACCTCAGGCGAAATGCCATAAGAGCAGCGAAACATTCTCTGCAGCAGGTTTATCCGCCGTGGGCGTGGGTTTACTTGATACAGAGACAGATCAAAGAGCGGTATCGCAACTTAGCGATAAAGTGAGTCAATTAAGCCCCGGCACAAAAGTGATTGTGACCAGTACGGTGGCCGCTGAACTTATCAGCCAATCCGATTACAACTGGCCTTCGACCATGCAAATGTTTGCAGTAGGCTCCGGTAGCGGTGAAATATTGGCGGATCATGGTTTTCAAGTGCTTGTTCCAAAACTTGCCAGCACCGAAGGCCTGTTGGCCTTGAATGAACTCGCTAAGGTTAAAGAACAGGATGTAGTGGTGATCAAGGGGCAGGGCGGCCGTGAAGATTTGCTCCAGCACCTGAAGAAAAGAGGTGCCAGGGTCAACACCTGGGAACTGTACCGCCGTATTAGGGTAACAAATCCCAAAAGTACTGAGGACTGGAAACAAGAACAGATTCATTGCATTATTGCCACCAGTGGTGAGCTTATTGCCGAGGCATTTACCCAGATGCCTAATGACTGGTTAAAAGGAATACCGTGGATAGTGGTCAGTCAGCGCACCGCAGATATTGCAACTAAACTGGGTGTAAAGCGCATAGTTATTAGCCGCGACGCAAGTGACGACTCCCTGATCAATTGCGCAAAACAAGTTATCGAAAGCGCTAGATATTTATTGGAGCATTAAATGGCAGAAAATCAGGACAAAGCAGGCAAGTCAGACGAGCAAAAACTGGCCGACCTGGAAAGGCAGTTAGCAACGAAGGCCGCAGAAAGTAAGCAGGCAAAGGCCGAGGCTGCAGAGCTTAAACCCGCTGCAAAGCCAGCGGTTCTGGTTACAGCTGAAAAAACCACTGTCTCAGCAAAACCAGCAGCATCTTCTCCACGAGCCGAGAGGGCTGCAACAAAGCCACGCAACTCGGGGGGGCAAAAGACCAATACGGGCTTCTTATGGTTTGTCACCCTCATAAATTTATTTATCCTAATTGTAGTTATCGGCGCGGCGTACTGGGCTTGGCAGCAATGGCAAACTGAGGGTGCACAACGACAAGCTGAGGGGGACCAGCAACGTTCATTTTTCAGCGCCCAACAGCAAAGTCTAGAGCAAACAGCGTCGGCTAACCGACTGGTCAAAGACGAGCTGGAACAGCAAAACCAGGCCTTGCAAAGCAGCATTGACAGCCTGCTTGAACAAGTACAAATAAGCGCTGCCCAGGCTGAGGCCAACAAGCGCAGCCTGGCAGATGTCAGCGTCAGACGTCCTTCAGACTGGCTATTAGCCGAGGCCGATTACATGGTACGCATGGCGGGGCGAAAATTATGGTTAGAGCAAGACGAAAAAACCGCAATATTAATGCTGCAATCTGCAGACAGCCGTTTACAAGAGATGGATGACCCAAGCTTGTTGCCTATTCGCCAGCAACTGGCCAGCGATATCCAGAGCTTGCAGCAGATCAACCCGGTGTCGCTTTCTTCTATAGCACTGGCTGTGGGTGCCTTGGTACAACAAGTGGATAATCTGCCTCTGGCTATGTTTAAACGACCCGAAGCGGCAGAAGAAGAGGTCGGCGTAAGCGAATCGGTAGACGATTGGCGCACTAACCTGAAAAAGAACTGGCAGGAAGTGACCAAAGACTTTTTCAGCGTGAAACGCAAGCAAGCAGAAGTAAACCCCTTTATGAGCGATCAGCAGAAATGGTTGTCTCGTGAGCAACTAAAACTAAGCCTACAGCAAGCAAAGGCCGCAATATTGAGAGAAAACAACAGACTTTATCAGCAATCCTTACAGGCCAGTTTAGCTCAGTTGATTGAAAATTTTGATCTGCAAAAAGCTGCAGTTGCCCAGTTTGTCAGTAGCGTGCAAAACCTGCTTGATACCGACGTAGAACGCATCTATCCAGGCCAGATTTCATCTGCTCCCCTGCTTAAAGACCTTATCGATATACGTATGCACAACAGGTTTGTGAATGGAGATCCTTCCCTATGATCAGGATCCTAGTGATCTTCCTCATGCTGGTGATTGCCTTAGTGGTATCGGCGATGGTTTTCGACGACAGAGGTTATGTATTCGTTGAATTTAGTGGCTGGGTAATGGAGATGAATGTGTTCTCCATGGCCATAATGGTTATCGTATTTTTTATCGGTTTATTGTTGTTGTCCTGGGCGGTTAAAAAATCCTTATTGATCGCCTCTGGCTCTAAAAACTGGTTAGGCAGTTGGGGAACCCGCAAAAAACAAAAAGCCTTTAACAACGGCCTGTTTGCCTTAGCGGAACAAAATTATCTGGAAGCCCGTAAGCAATTGAGCATTATAGAACATGATGACTTTGACGGGCTCAACCTCTTAGCCGCAGCGCAAGCGGAACTCGCGTTAAACGACACCGAAAAAGCCAGAGAAAATTGGCGCTTAGCAGCAACCTACGACAAAGCCGCATTGGCGGCGAACCAATTCTTAATTGCCGATCTATTGCAGCAGCATAATTCTAGCCAAGCGCTGGAGCTTATTGAGCAACTTGAGGCCAAACAACAAAATCAGCCCAATGTGCTGAAACTGTGGGCACAAGCACTGGGACAGGCAGGTAAATGGCAAGAACTGAAAGACAAGCTAAAAGCCTGGAAGAAACCTCTGGGCGGCGACTACGAGCTGTTGATGCAACAAGCCTCAAAAGGTAGTTTTGCTGAAATTGCCAGTAAACAAGGGGCAGCTCAACTTAAACAGAATTGGCAATCTTTGCCACGGTCCACCCGCAAAGATCCCGCTCAGCAAGCCGCCTATGTGCAACAACTTATCGATCAAGGTATGCACAGTGATGCAGAGCAGGCCCTAGTCGAATATCAAAAAGCCGGGCCTCAGCCATTGTTAGTGCCGCTGTTCAAGCAAATAAAATTACCTAACCCAAGCGCTTCGATCAAAAAACTTGAAGCCTGGTTGAAGCAAGATGATATGAACGTAGAACTTCTCTCTACCCTCGGCGAATTGGCATTTCACGCTAATGATCTAGTGTTGGCTGAAAAAGCACTCGGCAAGGCACTTAAGCTTGGCAACCGTCAGCAAGACTTATTGTTAATGGCCCAGTTAAAAGAGTCTCAACAGCAAGAACACCAAGCCCTGGCCTTGTATAAACAAAGCATGGCCCAGCAAAACGGCTAAAAGAGTCACTATTCGTTAGATAAAGTGAATTAACAGTGGAAAATACAGCGTAATTCTTTAGAATCACCGCTCCCT
>JAWUXW010000168.1:0-16958 GCA_034111125.1 Paraglaciecola sp. | reverse complement strand
ATCATTGCGTTTCCCGTTGTGTTCGCCGCTCATTTCTGTGCGGTAAGGACGAGCACTCAGGGCAAAGTTACGAGCATCGCCGAGGATGGGTAGAAAAGCGATTACTGTTTTTATCCTCTGTTTTTGCCATCGATAGCGCGGCTACCGTATCTGTGCCTATGCAGTGATGAGCAACCACACCCATGTGGTGTTGCATGTAGATAAAACATTGGCTGATGGTTGGGATGCAGATGAAGTACTAAGGCGCTATCACAAATTGCATAAGGGCACCCTATTAACCCAGAAATATATGAAGGGGGATAAGCTAACGCTAGGCGAAGTAATAACCTTTGATGAAACAGTTCAGCAGTAACAGCAACGCTTGTACGACATCAGTTGGTTTATGCGCGATATGAACGAGTACATTGCCCGAGAAGCCAATAAAGAAGACGGTTGCACCGGCCGATTCTGGGAAGGGCGATTTAAATCGCAAGCTTTATTAGATGAAAGCGCCGTATTGGCGTGTATGGCCTATGTAGATTTAAACCCTGTTCGCGCCAACATGGATAAACCACCGGAAACCTCCGCCCACACCAGTATTAAAAAACGGATACTGGCGCTGCAGAACAACCACTCCCAGCCCAAAAGACTCATGCCTTTTGTCGGTGACCCCAGACAAGATATGCCCAGGGGCATTGCCTATCATCTCAAAGACTACTGTGAGCTGATTGACACCACCGGCAGATGTATTCGTGAAGATAAAACAGCTTATATTGACAGCAGCCACAGTCCTATTCTGGAGCGTTTAGGCTTAGCAGCAGACCAATGGTTGACCTTGGCGACTGAATTCGAAAAGCAATTTTGTTATGCCGCTGGCGCAGAGCAGATGATGCAAACGTTCAAAATCCACACCAAACATAAACGCCTGCGAGGAATGGGCCCGGCAAGAGCCTTACTCAAGCGGGCATAAGTAACTTAATCTACCCACTCTACCCCCTGGTATCAGATGATACTCATCTGGTCATGTCTACCCATTCAAAAAACACCCACGTCACCAAATTTACCTAAAGCAAACCGTGGTTAAATACATTCAACCGACCGACCGACGAGCCAAAAACCGGGTACATCGTTTCTCAAATAAAGTTGGATTTCATCAATTCGATAAGGTGTTAAGTTGGCTGTCTTTATAAATCAGCACGGTGGTTAAATACATTCAACCGACCGACGAGCCAAAAACCGGGTACATCGTTTCTCAAATAAAGTTGGATTTCATCGATTCGATAGAGGTGTTAAGTTAGCTGTCTTTGTAACTCTTGTAAATCGGTTCAGAGTACAGTTTATTCCAGACACTAGGCGTCGTAGCAAAACATCTTTTCAATTGGCGGCTTAGGTGGCTTTGATCGGAACAAACAATCATGTGCAAGTGTGCAACTCTAGTTCTAAGGGAGCTATCTGATTTCATGGGTTCTTTGCCGCTTGAAGGAGCACAAACCTTCATGTCGCAAGCGGTAGCTGTGTTGAGAGTAGTAACATTATTGCCGCTGCAACAGACACTGCTTAGCTACCATTAGTTAATTTTCTTCTGAGTCTTTTATGTTGGCGAACTGTTCTTAAAAATAAATCACTGCTCTTTTTTTCAAGAATTAGCTAAAAACACTTCATGTTTACGAGTGGAAAATTTGCTTAAATCCAACTCGGTTTTTACCAGTCCTTCTTTACTCAGCAAGGACTTAACCAAGTACTTATTAAACACACTGTTGTTAGTATCATTTAAAAAAACATCCGGCATTATCCATCGAGCATCTTCAATTTCGTGCGTATCCTGGATGGCAATCTCTGTGGACAGTGGCGTCAATCTACACACAACATAGATATTCGATTTTCCAAAGCGATATGGGTGAGTGCTTGCCAAACCTAAAATCCCTTGAAAGTGGGTGCTTACACCGGTTTCTTCCATTACCTCCCGGATGACAGCCTCTTCGACTTTTTCACCCAATTCGATATGTCCCCCGGGAAGCTTATAGGTATTGCCCCCCCTTTCACGGATGACCAATATCTCACCTTGTGCATTTTGTACAAATCCCCCGGCCCCTAAAGAGTGGGTAGCGACATAAGGCGCAAAATCCGTTGCTTTTGATTTTCGAACCAAGGTGACTTCGCTGGCCAAACAATTATGAAACGTGAAGCCCTGTTGCGTTGCCACACTGACCAGATGAGACAATTCAATAGGCAAGGTCAGCCAAATGACTGCTTTTTCATGCTGTTTACTGTGAGCCAAGAGCTCATCAAGACCTTTGGAGAACCCGTCAACTGCAGTGGGCAAAGACTCGGTATCAACAATTACGCCGTTAAAAGCATCGTATTGGTGGGATAACACATTAAATCTCTCTATTAAAAAGCAGGTTAAAAGCGTTTCTTTTTTCCCCTTTGATGCAAGGATATAGTGGTCCTGACCCAACCACCATACTAAATTTAGAACCCCGCTGCTTTCCACGAGTAGCTTATTGATTTTATTTGTATTTTTACTCAGATTTCCACGTGAAAATTGATCGATAGTAGTTATTGGATATGCGCAAAAACAGAAAGGTCACCCGTTCTTTCTTTTACCTGCCAATAGCGTGCCCAAAATTAAATTTAATTCTGACCCTCTGCTCCTTTTACTCATGTGACTTTATTCAGAGAATACAAGTTTAATCATTATAGATGAACATAAATTTGCCGATATTTCATACAAAAATTTTATTGCCATGCTCGATGTTGTTGTCGCCGAATGCACGATGAGCGAGCTAATAAGCGCTTGCAGATGGTCAATTAATGCGCTGCCGGAGGTATCTTATGTCGATCACCACCCAGCAAAAATTATTGGTGCAACAGAGTTTCGCTAAAGTCGTTATTTAAACAGTCCATGTCGGAGCAAGGCAAAATGTTAATGGCAACATTAACCGTTGCAGTAAAAAGCTTGGATGACATTAACGCTCTGGTGGTAGTTTTGCAGAAATTGGCCGATCGGCACGTTGGATATGGCGTCAGGATCGACGACTACACTCCAGTCGGCAACGCTTTGTTGTATGCCTTGAAAATGGGCTTGGGTGATGATTTCACCCCTCAGGTACAAAATGCTTGGGTTCAGATATACAAAACGATTGCCACGGTAATGCGCAGCCATGCCTATTCGGACTTCGATACATCAACCTACAAAAACACCAAGACTTACCGCCACTAAAGTTGCCATTTGTACATATTAATTTGGTCGAAGAGTAAAATAGCGAAATAACTTCTTCCAATTTTTTGTACTTTTACAATTTAATCTCGCTGGAGGTCAACTAGCGCTGCCCCAAAAAACTGTACCGCCGTAGCAGGTTTTAATATCTTAAAGATGTTACCAGTGGGTGCAGCCGGTTACTTTAGGAGCACAACTAAGCTCGGCTGAACGACTCGCAATGAATGGCAAGGCCGGGTGACTATCATCATGGACGTGTATTTAACTACTTCAAAGGTATCACCAATTCCCAGAAATAATAAAACCCGCCGTAGCAGGTTTTAATATCTTTAAGATGGTACCAGTGGGCGGACTCGAACCGCCACTCCCGAAGAAACCAGATTTTGAATCTAGCGTGTCTACCAATTCCACCACACTGGCATCCTAAGATAATTTCCCTCACGGCTGTATTCGCAAGAGGCAGGCATTATAGCGATAGCGCTTTGTCATGCAAGTATTTTGTATCGTCAATTTATGCGTTAGCTCAATATTTAAACAATTTCATCCATACAAGCAGGCGGATGTTAAGCGCCTGCGCAGATCTTTAGCACTAATCAGAAAACCCTCGGATCATATGGCCCAGAGTTTCTTTGGCATCGCCAAAAATCATCCGGCAGTTGGCTTTGAAAAATAATGGATTGTCGATACCAGCAAAACCAGAAGCCATACCCCGTTTCAGCACAAATACGTTTTTGGCTAAATCGGCATTAATCACCGGCATGCCGTAAATGGGACTGCCCTCCATTTCCCGCGCCGCAGGGTTAACCACGTCATTGGCACCAATTACCATGGCCACATCAAAATTGTGAATACGTTTGTTGATCTCGTCCATTTCAAAAAGTTGCTCATAGGACACGTCGGCCTCAGCTAGCAACACATTCATATGCCCCGGCATGCGTCCTGCCACCGGGTGAATGGCGTAGGCCACTTCTGCGCCGTTTTCTTCGAGTAGTTCCTGTAGCTCTTTCATTGCATGTTGGGCCTGTGCCACCGCCATGCCATAGCCGGGGATAACCACCACCGACTCGGCCGCTTCGAGCACGTAGTAGGCATCGTCGGCCGAGAGTGCTTTGACTTCACCCTCGATGACCATCTCTGTCTTGGTCACCGCCATAAAGCCGCTAAACAAAACATTAGTCAGTGAGCGGTTCATGGCCTTACACATGATGTTAGTCAGGATAATGCCACTGGCCCCGACCAGTGAGCCGGCGATGATCAGGATGTTATTTTGCAGGGCAAAACCCGCGGCGCAGGCTGCGAGTCCTGAATATGAGTTGAGTAGGGAGATCCCCACCGGCATATCTGCCCCGCCAATGGGCAGTACCAGCATGATGCCAAATAATAAGGCAAAGCCCATGGCCGTCTAGAGTACGATGGTGAAGTCGATGTTGACCCCAGCCAGCATGGCCGGTTGTGCCACAAACAGGCAGGCCGTAAAGATGATGGCCAGTACCAGTAAGCTGTTAAACCCTGCCTGACCGGCAAAAGTCACGGAACGCCCCGTAATGCGCTCACTGAGCTTAGCCCAAGCCACCAGGCTACCGGAAAAAGTGACGCCGCCAATTAACAAGGCCAAAAAAGTCACGAACATCACGAAGACAGATAATTCACTGTTGCCTTCAACTGTTGCCCAGGCGACAAACAAACTGGCCAGTCCGCCGATACCATTGAGTAAGGACACCATTTCAGGCATGGCAGTCATCGCTATCAAACGGGCAGCCAACACACCGAGTAGGCTACCGGCCAGCATGGCAATGGCGATCAATTGAAAACTAACGATGTCGTTGTCAAACAGAGTCACAACAATCGCAATGAGCATGCCAATGGCAGAGAGCAGGTTACCCTTGCGAGCAGAGGACGGGTGGCCGAGCAGCTTTAAACCAAAAATGAATAGGGCGGCCGCGAGCACATAGGTAAAATTAATCACTAAATCTATACTTGAAATTGAGTCTGTCATCATCATTACCATTACTTTTTCTTAAACATGGCGAGCATGCGGTCGGTTACCAGGTAACCACCCACAACATTTATCGTCGCCAAAAAAACCGCGAATGCACCAAGGTAGGCAGCGTATTCACCCATGCTGTCACTACCAGCTAAGGCCAGCGCACCGACTACGGTGACCCCAGAGATTGCATTGGCACCTGACATCAAAGGGGTATGCAAGGTGGCAGGTACTTTTTGGATAAGCTCAAAGCCCACGAATATTGATAATAATAAAATGAGTAGTAAATATACGGCGTCCATTAGGCTTCCTTTTTATCGCTTGCGGATGGTGTGTTGCTTGCAGATGAAGCATTGCTTTCATAGAAAGACTTCAGCATGGCGTTCACCACTTGCCCTTGATGGGTAATGATGCAGCCAGACTGCACTTCATCTTCTACATCTAAATTAAAAACATTGTCGTCTTTGGACCAAAACTCACTAATCAAATTAAGCACGTTGTTGGCATACATCTGGGTGGCATGTTTGGCCACACCATTTGCCCAATTGCCTGTGCCTATGAGGGTCACGCCGTTTTGCACAACAATTTCACCGGATACGGTGCCTTCAACGTTGCCACCGTTTTCCGCCGCCATGTCTACAATCACGCTGCCACTTTTCATGGATGCCACTGTCGCTGAGTCAATCAGTAATGGAGGCTTTCGTCCGAACAGCTGGGCGGTAGTGATCACAATGTCAGAATCAGCAATACACTTGGCTTGCTCTCGCTGCTGTATTTGCATTTGCTCCGGCGTTAGTGCCTGAGCGTAGCCCTGCCCTGTTTCGCCGGTTTCACCCAAATCGATATGCAGAAACTTAGCCCCGAGGGACTGCACCTGCTCAGCTACCACGGTACGGGTGTCAAAAGCGATCACACTTGCGCCTAAACGCTTCGCTGTAGCAATGGCCTGTAAGCCTGCCACACCTGCGCCTATGACAAATACCTTGGCGGGTTTGAGGGTGCCTGCCGGGGTCATCATCATCGGTAGTACACTATCGAGGGCATTCACCGCCTGTATCACCATCACGTACCCGGCCAAACTGGCCTGGGAGCTTAGGGCATCCATTTTTTGACAACGGCTAATGCGCGGGATCATTTCCATACTGATACTGGTGATCTTGCTATCACACAACGTTTTAACGTGAGCAACTTCGTTAAACGGGTCGAGGTAGGAGATGATCAAGGCTTGTGTTTTTAAGGCAGATACATCGGCAAGTGATAACTTATGCAGAGAAGGCACGATGTCCCCGCAAGCGAGCAATGCTGCCCTGTCTTGTACAATCTTGGCGCCTGCCGCCACGTATTCGTCGTCCTGGATGTGCAGGTGTGAACCTATCCCGGCTTGCACCAATACATCTGCGCCCAATAATTTATAAGCTTTCACGTTTGCCGGTAATAAGGCACAACGCTTCTCCCCAAGCTTTACTTCCGCTGGAAAAGCAATAGTAGGCATACGCCCTCCGATATAAATTCATTAGTGGTATAACTATGCACTGATAGTTATCAATATAGTCATTCACATTGTTTATATAGGCTATAGGGAGGGAATTTTCTAACTTACTGAGGGTGTTTTTTTGTATTTCAGCCAGGTTTCTACTTCTTGATGATTGCCTTTGAACAAAATAGTGTGCTGCTGCTTGGCAAGCTGATAATTATAGCTGGCATCATAATAATTGCTCAGCAATGGCGAAATCCACTGGCGATGGGCGTCGGTTTTGCCTGTTTGCATTTGAATGGCGAGGGCATTCTCTAAGGCTTGCCTCATCTGCAGATAAAGTTCACTACCGAGACGTTTTTTCAAACGCTCCAGACCTGTAGTCAAATTGTCAGAAAACAAAGAAAAACCTTGTTCCCCGTGTACCTTGCAATATTCCCGATGTAGGTCAACAACGTAATCTTGAACAATATTATTGATCCGACTGGCCACTGGCAACTCTAACAGTACTCTGGGGCTTTGTTGCATTTGCTGAAATAAAGCCAAAGGCAAACTACAGGCACCAACAAAACTGCTTTCATCCTCTATTAAAATCGGCTGATGGGACTCAAAGGCCAATTTTAATAAACAAATAGCCAAGGCGTTTTCAAACTGAATTTGGCTGGGCTGAGCATGAGGCCTTCGACCAAAACTAGAGCCCCGGTGGTTAGCCAGTCCTTCTAGATCGATGCTTCTTGGTATTTTCACTAACAAAGAGGTTTTGCCGCTGCCGGTCATGCCTGCCAATAATATCAGTGGCAAGGTTTGACTCAGTGCCGCGCTTTGCTCAATCAGGAAACGCCTCAGGGCTTTATAGCCCCCAACAACGCGTGGGCATGCAACCCCCGCTTCAAGCATCCAGGCCTGAGTTAATTGGGATCTGAGCCCTCCCCGCCAGCAAAATAGTTTAGCTTGAGGATGCATTTGAACAAATTCACACCATTGTCGCACTCTGGCTGCCTTAACCTCGCCGGTAACCAGTTGATGACCCAGTTCGATGGCAGCGGCCTGCCCTTTTTGTTTGTAGGTAGTGCCTACCTGAGCCCGCTCCGTATCTGTCAGTAATGGTAGATTCACCGCGCCAGGAAAGGAGCCTTTGGTGAATTCACCTGGTGAGCGGGTGTCGATTAGTGGCGTATCTTGTAGAAATAGATCTGGGAAGTCTGCTACATCAAGATCTCGCTGTTTAACAGCCATAGCTTATTCCACTCGTTGGGCTACTGGACATGAACAAAAACGCCATTTAGTTGCGAGCATTCTTGTCGCGGACATAACTCACCAATGGGCTCGATCGGAAGATTATTTGCTCGAAGTAAAGCGACAAGCTGTGCACAGCTCTCTGGCTCTACCGCGATAAGTAAACCACCGCTGGTTTGCGGGTCGCATAACAGCTGTTTTTGCTCGGTGCTTAAGGTCGCAACTTTATCTCCGTAACTATCAAAGTTTCGCTCAGTCCCACCTGGCATACAACCTTTGGCCAGGTAGTCTATAGCAGAGTCAATAATGGGTACTGCCTGATAGTTTATTGTGGCATTGAGCTCGCTACCTTCACACATTTCCAGCAGGTGTCCTAGCAAACCAAAGCCCGTCACATCGGTGATCCCTTTAACCCCGGGGATAGTGGCGATCTCTGCGCCAATCGTGTTTAACTGGCACATTAGGTCTCGGCCAATGTGTTGGTGTTCTGGCAATAACTTTTTCTGTTTCTGGGCGGTGCTAAGAATTCCAATACCCAGGGGCTTGGTCAGAAACAAACGACATCCAGCGGTGGCGGTGTTGTTTTGCTTAAGATTGACTTTGGCCACCTGCCCGCTTACAGCCAGTCCAAAAATAGGCTCGGGAGAATCTATACTGTGTCCGCCGGCCAATATTATTCCCGCGTCGGCACAAGCTTGACGCCCACCATCTATTACTTCTCTGGCAACCTCCGGCGGCAATTTGTCCACTGGCCAGCCAAGAATAGCGATGGCCATAAGGGGTTTGCCACCCATGGCATAAATATCACTAATGGCATTAGTGGCTGCAATGCGACCAAAATCGAAAGGATCATCCACTATGGGCATAAAAAAATCGGTGGTACTGAGAATAACCTGACCGTTACCAATGTCGTAAGCAGCCGCATCATCCCGACTGAGGTTACCCACCAACAACTTGGGATCGACTGCAAACACCCGTTCGGATTGCAGCATGCGATCCAGTATTTTTGGTGAAATTTTACAACCACAACCAGCGCCGTGACTATATTCGGTAAGTTTAATAGTGCTGTTCATTCGGACCACAAAGCTTTTGATTTCATGGTAGCACAATCAAGTGTCACGACAGGTAACTATGACGATAGCAAATACCGGCACTTAGCCCATTCCCTGCCTATTGAATTTGCAAAATAGGCGGCATAGTATGGAAAATCGGCTCAAAAGTGGACTTGTTGAACGCTCATTTTCGTCTTCACTGGCTCTACTTTCCTGATAGAATCCGCCCATTACCCACTAGATTAAATATTGAAGCTATGTCAGACACTACAAGTGATTTCCCTCGTGCCGGTTTTTTCAGGCGCCTCGCCGCAATGATTTATGACATTCTCGTGGCCGTTGCAGTAGGCATGTGTGCGGCCATGGTGATGTTAGTCGCGTTACTACTAATGACAGAAAATGGCCTCATCGACAATCTCGGCCATGAGCATTTCAGTGATGTGATCAGACACTCTTTGTTGTATCAGACTATTCTGCAAGTATGGGTTGCCAGCTGGGTTATTGGCTTTTTCTTGTGGTTTTGGCGCAACGGCGGGCAAACGATTGGTATGCGTGCCTGGCGACTGCGCTTGTTTAGTACCAGCGAGCAAAGCATGGGTTATGGCCGTGCCTTTATCCGTTTGCTGTGCTCGTTGGGAGGCCTTGGCACTCTGCTAGTGCTGGTCGATTTCAAGTGCAAACAGTCCTTACAAGATCGTATCGCAAAAACTGAAATGCTGGTACTAAGCAAAAACGCAAATCACCACACGGCCTGGAAAGAAATACAGAATTAAAAACCGGAGTTCAACTTAAGTTGATCGTTTCAGCAAATACACCGCCAGTCCGGCAAATAGTAAACTGGGCAGTATGGCACCAATGAATGGCGGTATTTGATAGACTCCGCTTAATGCACCAAACACCTCATTGCTGACGAAAAAACCAAAGCCTGTTAATACGCCTAAGATGACTCTGGCGCCCATGGTCACACTGCGCAGTGGGCCAAAAATAAGTGACAGGGCCATCAGCAACATGATGCCAACTGATACCGGCTGCAGAACCTTGCGCCACAAGGCCAATTGATAACGACTCGAGTCCTGACTGTTGTTCTCAAGATAGTTCACATAGTCGTACAGGCCACGAATCGATAAGGCCTCGGGTTTTACCGTTACCACACCCAGTTTGTCGGGCGTTAGGGTGGAGTTCCACACGCCGCTTTCGACTTGCTCTGCTCTGATCCGATCCTGGCCAATAAACGTATATTTAACCTCTAAAAGGTTCCACCCGTCGCCCCCATAGTTAGCCTGTTTAGCTGAGGTGATCTGGCGTAATGCTAAGTCCTTATCAAATTCATATATATTCACATCTCGCAGAGTATCTTTGTCGACCACTTTACCAATGCTGACGAAGTTATCACCGTCTTTTGCCCACACCAGTCGGTCGGTCGAAAACAGGCTACCTCCCGATATTGCTTGGGTGCGTATCTCTTTGGCGGTGGTTTCACTTACCGGAGCCACCCACTCACCTATAGACATGACAAATACCACCATCAACAGGGCGGACTTCATTGCAGAAAAAATAATGTTCCAGCGACTGAGGCCGGCAGATTGCATCACCACCAGCTCGCTATTACTGGCCAATATTCCCATGCCAATGAGCCCGCCAATTAAGGTGGCCATGGGGAAAAATTGCTCTATTTCCCGGGGTAAACTCAAGAATACATAAACTCCAGCCGAGGTCATATCATAACTGCCACGGCCGACACTTTTCATTTGCTCGATAAATTTGATTAGCGCACTGAGTCCCACCAAGATGCTTAAGCTCAGCGCGGTGGTACTGAGTAGGGTGCGGGCGATGTATATATCAATAATTTTGAACATTAATTAGCCCTTTGCTCTTAATCTGGCACGCAAGCGAACCCCCAAAGAGCGACTCTTAAACACCAAAAACACTCCTATCGCTAAAATAACCCCATGCACCCACCATAAGCCCATTACGCTGGGAATTTTGCCATCTTCAAGCACTTTTCGTCCCGCCATCAACAACAAAAAATAACCCAGATACAACATCAGCCCTGGGAAAATTTTACCAAAACGCCCCTGACGAGGATCGGCGGCACTAAGTGGCACGGCAATCAGCACCAAAAAAAATAAAGAAAGGGGAATGGCGATGCGCCAGTGCAATTCGGCAATGGCATAAATTGAGGGATCGTCTAAAAGTTGCAAGGTAGTATAGGCCGTTAGCTTGCGGCGCTTCTGTTGACTTTGCTGCTCAGCAATCTGGATTTGATATTCATCAAATTCGATCACTCTATAGTCCTGCTGACCGAGTTTGCCCTCATATTGCAGACCTTGCTTAAGAATTAGCTTTTCCGAACCGTCTGACTCCTCTCTAACCCCCCCCGCTTTGGCATAAACAATGTGTACTCCCTGGGAGTCAGGCTCATTACCGTGTTGAGCTAGAAACACTTTTTTCAGTGGTTCGCTCCCGCGACCTATATCATGCACAAAAATAACCGCTTTTTGATTAGATGTTTGCTGGAATCGTCCGGGAATAAGCGTAGTTAAACCCGTTTCCGCGCCCGCTAATTCCTCTAATTGGTACTCACTTTCAACCGACAAGGGGGCAATCCACAAAGTCAGTACGCCGGTAAGCAGACTCATGACCAGGGCCAGGACCAACATGACTCGGGTGACATACCATTCGCTAATGCCACAGGCACGCATTACCGTCATCTCACTGTCTACGTATAAACGGCCGTGAGCCAACATGATGCCAAGGAATAGACTTAAAGGCAGGATCAGCGACGCAAGGACAGGCAGGCTTAAGGCCAGAAAGCCCAAAACCAGGTTGGCTGGAATATCCCCATTTGAGGCTTCTGCCAAAACCCGAACGAATTTTTGAGTAATAAAAATAGCCATCAAAACCAGAAAAACGGCGACTTGAGATTTGACGGTTTCTTTAATTAAATAGCGAAATATAAGCACAGAACTTCCAGCACAAAAGTGGTATTTTTAGTGGCATGATGCAAATTTTTAAGTAAACTTAATGTTTTCACATGTTTAATTTGCGTCGGGCGCTAATTCAAAGCGTTTTACCCGTCCTCGATTACAGATTATGTATGGCTTAGGCGCATCTTGCAATAATAACACTGCATCACTAAATAAAGTCTTATAAAAACAACGTAGTTAGTGGAGTATTTAACTCATAACGTCAGAATAATTGCTGGCCAAAAAGGAATCACCGTGGAATTTAGCGTAAAAAGTGGCAGTCCGGAAAAACAGCGCAGTGCCTGCATTGTGGTGGGCGTATTTGAACCTCGACGTCTAACCTCTGTAGCTGAGCAGCTTGACGAGATCAGTGAGGGCTATATTAGTAACTTGTTGCGCCGTGGGGATTTAGAGGGCAAACCCGGACAAATGTTGTTATTGCACCATGTGCCAAATATTCTAAGTGAGCGTGTATTGCTGGTGGGTTGTGGCAAGGAGCGTGAACTGGATGAGCGCCAATACAAACAAATTATTTCCAAAACCATTAAAACCTTAAATGAAACAGGCTCTATGGAAGCAGTTTGCTTCCTGACTGAGCTACATGTGAAAGGTCGTGACACCTACTGGAAAGTTCGCCAGGCGGTAGAGGCAACTCAAGACACTCTGTATACCTTTTTACAACTTAAAACCAAAAAAGGTGAACCTCGCAGACCCTTGCGAAAGATGGTATTCAACGTGCCAACCAGACGGGAACTGCCTATTGGTGAACGGGCGCTTGAGCATGGCTTGGCCGTGGCCTTAGGTTCCAAAACAGCCAAAGACGTGGCTAACATGCCACCAAACATTTGTAATCCCGTTTACTTGTTTGAACAGGCTAAAATATTGGAAAAAGAATACGCAAATTTAAGCGTTGATTCCGTGAATGAAAAACAAATGGACGACCTGGGTATGCACTCGTACCTGGCGGTAGGCCGAGGCTCAGTCAATGAGTCGATTATGACTATAATGGAACACAAAGGCGGGCCAGCAGGCCAAGATCCTATCGTGTTAGTGGGTAAAGGATTGACCTTTGACTCCGGTGGTATTTCCTTAAAGCCTGGTGAAGCCATGGATGAAATGAAATATGACATGGGCGGTGCCGCAGGCGTATTGGGGGCCATGCATACCATTTGTGCCCTCAATTTGCCGATCAATATAGTCGGTATCTTGGCCGGCTGTGAAAACATGCCGGATGCCAACGCCTATCGCCCGGGTGACATCCTTACCACCATGTCAGGCCAAACCGTAGAAGTACTCAATACCGATGCCGAAGGTCGCTTAGTATTGTGTGATGCCCTGACCTATGTAGAACGCTTTAATCCAGAATTAGTGGTTGATGTGGCGACTTTGACCGGTGCCTGCGTGATTGCCCTGGGTAAACATGCAACAGGTGTGTTTAGTAACCATAACCCCCTTGCCCATGAGCTACTTAATGCCTCAGAGCAAAGCGGCGACAAAGCCTGGCGCTTACCCCTATGGGATGAATATCAGGATCAAATTGAAAGTCCCTTTGCGGACATGACTAATTTGGGTGGCCGTTCGGCAGGCGCGATCACCGCCGCCTGCTTTTTGTCACGCTTCACCCGTAAGTACAACTGGGCACATATGGACGTAGCTGGCACTGCCTGGGTCGGCGGTAAAAACAAAGGCTCTACTGGACGCCCGGTGCCTATGCTAAGCCAGTTTTTGATGAACCGGGCAGGCCTGGAAACAGAAGACTAGATGTCCAGAGTATCTTTCTACCTGCTTGATGTAGAAGCAGATAAGAGCAGCAGTCAGCCAGCCCATTTAGTGCTGGCGTGTCAATTGGCGGCTCGTTGCTTTCGTAGTAAGCAGCGTTGCCTAGTTTTTTGCCAAGACAAGGCGCTAGCCGAGCAATTTGACGAGCTATTATGGCAATTGCCAAATGATAGTTTTGTGCCCCACAACCTCGTAGGGGAAGGCCCCGTCGGCGGAGCACCAGTGGAAATCAGCTGGCAGATACCCGCACAATTTAATCGCCCCGTGCTGATCAATCTGGCCTTGAACATGCCAGAGTTTCATCAGCGCTTTGGGCAAATTTATGATTTTGTGCCTGCACAAGAACAACTTAAACAGCAGGCTCGAGACAGATATAAGTATTATCGCGCAGCAGGCCATCAACTAGATACCCTGCCCGCCAGCAGTATTAACGAGATATAAAGTAATGGAAAAAACGTTTAGCCCACAAGATATTGAACAACAGTGTTACCAGCAGTGGGAGCAAAAAGGCTACTTTAAAGCCAGTGGCAAGGGCGAGGCCTATTGTGTTTTGCTACCGCCTCCCAACGTCACAGGCAACTTGCACATGGGTCACGGTTTCCAGCAGACGATTATGGATACGCTGACTCGCTACCATCGAATGAAGGGCGACAATACTTTGTGGCAGGTCGGTACCGATCATGCGGGGATCGCCACCCAAATGGTGGTGGAACGCCAGCTAAACGCCGATGGCTTAACCCGTCACGACTTAGGCCGCAAAGCCTTTGTCGATAAGGTATGGGACTGGAAAGAACATTCTGGCGGAAATATCACCCAGCAAATGCGCCGTTTAGGCACATCTGCAGACTGGGAGCGTGAAGTGTTTACCATGGACGATGAGCGTTCAGCCGCGGTGGTTGAAGTATTTGTCAAACTCCATGAAGAAGGTTTGATTTATCGGGGCAAGCGTTTGGTCAACTGGGATCCCGTGCTGCACACAGCGGTATCGGATCTGGAAGTGCTAAACGAAGAAGAAGCTGGCTTCATGTGGCATATGCGCTATCCGCTGGCAGATGGTTCCGGTGCATTAGTGGTGGCGACAACCCGCCCCGAAACCATGCTCGGCGACACTGCTGTGGCGGTGCATCCGGACGATGAACGTTACCAGAGTTTTATTGGCAAGCAAATTAAACTACCGTTGAGCGGTCGTTTAATCAATATCATCGCCGACGATTATGTTGACCCTGAATTCGGCACCGGCTGCGTCAAAATCACTCCCGCCCATGATTTCAATGATGCCGACATGGGCAAGCGTCACGACTTGGAAATAATCAACATCCTAACCGATGACGCCAAATTAAATGATGATGTACCAGAGCCCTACCGTGGCATGGACCGTTTTGATGCCCGCAAGCAAATTGTTGCAGACTTGGACGCACTTGGTGCCCTGGTCAAGGTTGAAGATCACAAGCTTAAAGTACCTCGGGGTGACCGCTCGGGCGCAATCATCGAACCCTATCTGACCGATCAGTGGTACGTGGCGGTTGAGTCACTTGCTAAACCTGCCATCGAGGCAGTTGAGAGCGGTGAGATCCGCTTTGTGCCGGAAAACTGGAACAAGACTTACTTCCAGTGGATGAACAATATTCAAGACTGGTGTATCTCTCGCCAATTATGGTGGGGACACAGAATACCGGCCTGGTATGACGACGAAGGGCGCATTTATGTGGGCCGTGATGAGCAGGAAGTACGGACTAAAAATAAACTCAATGCTGAGGTTAATTTACGACAGGATGATGATGTACTGGATACCTGGTTTTCCTCGGCCCTGTGGCCATTTGCCACCCTGGGCTGGCCTGAAAAAACCCGAGAATTAGATACCTTTTTACCCAGTTCCGTATTGGTTACTGGCTTTGACATTATTTTCTTCTGGGTGGCCAGAATGATCATGATGACCAAAAAATTTACTGGGCAAATTCCATTTAAAGAAATCTATATTACCGGGCTAATTCGCGATGAGCAGGGCGATAAGATGTCTAAATCTAAGGGCAATGTACTTGACCCGATAGATTTGATTGACGGTATTGAGCTGCCCGCACTCATTGAAAAGCGCACCGCCGGTATGATGCAACCCAAGTTGGCGGCAAAAATCACCAAGCGCACGGCCAAGGAATTTCCCAACGGTATAAACGCCTATGGCACCGATGCCCTGCGCTTCACCTTTGCCGCTATGGCCTCCACCAGCCGGGATATCAACTTTGATATGAGCCGGGTAGAGGGCTATCGCAACTTCTGTAACAAGCTGTGGAATGCTTCCCGGTTTGTGCTAATGAACGCTGAGGAACAAGATACCGGTGCAGCAGGAGGTGAGCTTGAGCTCAGCCTGGCGGACAAGTGGATTTGGGCACGCTTTCAGCAAACCCTACAAGAATTTGAAACGGCTTTGGTGGATTATCGCTTCGATATCGCCGCCCAGGTGGTGTATGAATTTACCTGGAATCAATTTTGTGACTGGTATCTGGAGCTTTCCAAGCCCGTACTGAACTCAGACGATAGCAGCGACGCGCAAAAACGTGGTACACGCCATACCCTGGTCAACGTGCTGGAACATATCCTGCGCTTAATGCACCCCTTGATGCCCTTTATCACCGAAGAAATATGGCAGCGTGTATCACCCTTGTGCCAGTCTTACACTGGTATGAGTGATCTTAGTATCATGACCCAACGCTTCCCGGTACAAGATGCCAACTTGCGGGACCAGCAGGTGATGGATGACATAGAATGGGTGAAGAGCTTCATCGTTGGCATTCGTAATATTCGTGGTGAAATGGATATCTCACCGAATAAACCCCTTAGCGTGTTGCTACGCAATGCAAATGAGCAAGACTGGCAGCGTTTACAGAGCACCAAAGGGTTTTTAGGTGCGCTGGCGAAGCTTGAAAATATCGATTTATTAGCACCGGATGAAGTCGCTCCCGCCTCGGCCACCTCACTGGTAGGTGAGATGGAGATCCTAATACCCATGGCAGGTTTAATTGATAAAGATGCAGAGCTTGCCAGAATTGCCAGGGCTTTGGATAAAATTGAAAAGGACTTTTCCCGCACTCAAGGAAAGTTAAGCAATGAAAAATTTGTTGCTAAGGCACCGGCTGAAGTCATTGACAAGGAAAAAGCCAAACTGGCAGACTTTGAAATGCAAATGGCCAAGTTAAGGGAACAAAAACAGACGATAAGCGAGCTGTAGTGATACCGAAGGGATAAACACCAAAAAGTACGATATCGGTTTATG
>JAWUXW010000167.1:0-9829 GCA_034111125.1 Paraglaciecola sp. | reverse complement strand
CTAATAAATCAATTTGATCATCATGGTTAATGCGATAATAACTTAAACTGGAATTGGCCGAGCAATCTTTAGAATAACCGATGACATTCTGCCTTTTCTCGGCATCATCATACACCGGCACACCATAACCTACTTGGTTATCAACCAGAGGTTGCCCCAAGCTAGAGTCTAAAGTCATACAATAAAACGGGTACTGTGTCGGACCTGAATATAGAGATTCTACCGGACCACTTTGACCGAGCTTTATTGGGAAATTAAAGCGCTCTTTCGGGCGAGATGTTTGGCTGATATGCTGAGACAAATCCAGTAAAGTGTTACTTGTTTGCGGAGAGATCCTCTTTACTTGTCGATAATCAAAAGATTCATTTGGAATGATTAGTTTTAGCAGCAAAAAGCCAATGGCAATACTGGAGATTATTATCAATGAAACAGTCGCGCTGCGTTTACTCACAATTCGCTCCTTAAGATCCTTATTCCACGGGATAATCATGCTCATTCGTATTATGCTTTTAGCAAAGTAAACAGCACAGCCAAAGAATGAGTTCATCATTTGATTAGTCAATGAATATATATTAGTTTAAAAAAATGTCTTTACTAAGACCTTTGTCTTTTTTGTCTAAAAAATAACTGTTTTTCAATTTGATTTCGATAGGGACGAATTTTAGCCTTGCCAGGATGACTGACTACGTTGTTCTAACTCGTCAGTGCGCCTATTTGTTCGACCGTCTACTTCCTCCCTTTCCCTAAACACAGAGTTAATTTAATTAATTTGTAATCCCACATACCCCCTGTGTCAGGCTAGTTGTCGCCTCAAAGCTAGAAAAATATGTTGATCGCTGCCGATGCACCCCTTTAAGCAGAATAAAAGTCCACTACACCGTAAATTGCTTGCTAACACCCTTTGACCTTCGTTTAATTGATGTTTACCCACAAACATCGTTAGCAATAAAAGGTTTCGTACAATGAACATTTTTTCCGTTATCCCGTTTTTGCTTGGATTCGCCCTATTTAACTTGCAGGCAACAGAAATGACTCAACAAAATCAAGATTCAAAATCAAAAAAATCAGTTTTTGAACCCATGTTGGGAGATAAATGGATTGGTTTAGGCATTGCCTACGGTTCTTACCGAGATAATGAAAGCCCGGGTAAAAACAGTGTTTCATCAGAAGCACATATTCTGGAAGACATGAAGTTGTTGACCTCAAATGGCGACATTTCCTGGAATTTGATCCGCATGTATGCCGCCGATGCCGCGAGTGAGCAGGTATTAAGAACAATAAAAAAACATAAATTGCCAGTCAAAGTGATGCAAGGAGCATGGTTGTCATCTAGTCAAACAGATGAAGAGAATGAAAATCAAATAAATGAAGTCATACGCCTGGCAAACGAATATCCCGAGATTGTCGTTACTATCAATTTGGGAAATGAGATTTTCGTTGATTGGTCAGCCCACAAATTGGTAGCCGATGACCTTCCTACATATCTGGGCTGGGTAAAGCGAGTTCAGCAAGAAACCAAAGTCCCTGTCACTTTGGCAGATGACTATAACTTTTGGAATAAGCCCTGGAGCCAGGAGATTGCTCAAGCCCTGGATTATATCGTACTGCATGCCTATGCAATGTGGAATTCACAATCTTTAGTTGATGCAGTTAGTTGGACTGAGAAGACCTTCAACGATATTCAGGCATTGCATCCTGGCAAGCAGATTGTCCTGGGAGAGTCAGGTTGGGCGACCAGTTCAATCAATGAAAATGGTGACGAGCAACTTATCATTGGCGAGGCCAGTGAAGAAGCTCAAGCAACATTTTTTAAAGACTACCGAAACTGGCTAGAAGCCAATCACATTGTTTCATTTTATTTTGAAGCTTTTGATGAGAAGTGGAAAGGTGGCGAAGATAAGCCAGATGGTATTGCTGAAAAAAACTGGGGCATATATCGTTCTGATCGCACGGCAAAAGAAGCTGTAAAACAATACTCAAAGCCCTAGTCCGGTTTTTATCGTATAGCTTTGTTTAAGGGCTAATCTGAGTAGGTCGCTGTACTCACAGCGATCTATGGTGGGCTAGTAAATCGCCCACACTTACCTGCGTTTAACTTAACTAATTACAGCGACTGTGCCGAAGCCATAGTACATTTTACCCTGCCCCCGTTTTATCCAAAAACCGCACTTCCATCATCTCATCGTTATATTCAATGGTGTCGCCGTCTACGATCTTCCTGCGCTTACGAGTCTCTACCTCGCCATTCACCTTGACCTGACCATCACTGATAGCCGACTTTGCTTGACCACCGGAGTTGAAAACCCCTTCAAATTTCAGAATTTTATAGAGCTCTGCGGGCTCTTTCGTTAATTCAATTTTACGCATTGGAAACTCCGGTTGATTGTTTTGCATTGCTTGAAAATTATCACAGTGAAGACTGAAAGACAGAACAAATACTCACACCCAATGGGGTGGCCCGAGTTTACAGTTTATTTTATTGCCTCTTACCTTGGCACTAGCCCAGTTGGGCTAGGCTAAATGTCATCCTATTTGTTTTTCGGTCTGCCGGGGAAAAACATATTGGTAGTGGCCTGATAGTCTTTATATGCCGGGCGTTTTAGCACAGAGTAATGTTCTGCAGGTATGGCGCCGGTGTAATAGACCAGCGTGGTATACATAAATCTGGATGTAAAAAACAGCCCTACAGCCAACAGTCCCCAAATAACGGGAGACTCAGCGTCAGATAAGGCTATCCAGGAAGGGATCGCGGCAATCACCAGGCCATTCCAAACCATCCATTCGGCAAAATAATTGGGGTGTCTGGTGTAGCGCCAGAGCCCTACATTACACACTGTGTTTTTTTCGCCGCTCTTGCGTTTGTCTTGCAAAAATTTAAGTTTTTGTGCATCGGCAACAGACTCCATCACAAAAGCACCTACCCAGATCAGTAATCCAACTATTTCCAATATGGAGAATTCTGGATTAGGGTTTGAGGCAATAATAAAAGCGGGAAAGGCCAAAAACGAAGCGTTGGCAAAGCCTTGCACTAATGCCTCTACTTGCATCGCGAGAGGGATATTGCTTTTGCCTGCTTTTTCCCATCTTATTTTTTGATATTCATAACGAGGGAATTCCTTTTTCAGGTAGCCCATTTTCCACATCTTTAAAGCGCCCAAGCCCATTCTGGCGCCAGCAAAGATGTAAGCCATGCTCACGACGCCACTGCGGACATCATTGCCGTCACTGAATATGAAGGTGAGTATGCCAATCAACACTAAGCCCCAGGGCCAACCAATATCCACATAGGACATTCGGCCTGTCCGCCAGGTGGGAATGCACACGACAAAAAGAAACAAGGTCAATTGAAGCAGGCCATTGAGTAGACTGATTGAATACAAAGAAGAGCTTAGCAACAACAGGCACCAGCCTGCTAAATAGGGCGCAAAGGGGATAAAGTTTTTCATTGTTTTCTAGTTGATTAGGCGAATCAAATCACTCTAGCACCTTTTAATGGAATCTTGCCACTGTGTTATACCATTCCTTCCTGATAAGTGATCAATTCAGAAGGCACTGGCAAGTTTCATAGCAAAGCGTAACGTAGAAGGAATACTGGTTGCCTTCATAGACCTTGCAAAGCAGCTAGGGAGCTTGCCAGTCCTTCCCGAAGGGCGATACCAAAATTGTTTACGCTTTAACCGTAAGACTGGTAAAAATACGCCGCGATTACGCTAATTTCATTCCTCGCTGAGTGAGCAGATGTCTAGGTGGAATGGTATTAAATATTGCAATGGCCTCAAGGGGGTAGACTTGACAGCATAGTTTCAGGCTGCCAAAACTCCATATTCGCCAATAAAGCAGACAGCCTAATGCTTGCGCCCCATACTGAGTACAGGGTTAAAAATCTAAGATATTTACGCTTTGTCAGCAGCAAATTTTGGTGAAAACAGCTCACGAATATTTGGTAAATATTTCTCGGCACTGCCAGTGTTAAAACAAACGATTTTTTGATTTGGCTTAACCAATCCCTGCTCTTTGGCTTGGCGTAGAGCGACGACAGTGGCCGCTCCTTCCGGGCAGATCCAGATACCCGTTTGTTGATAGATCTGTTCGCTGTGCTGGGCAATTTGCTGTTCGCTCACCGATATAGCCCCGCCACCACTTTGACGGATGATCCTCAGTACCGCTTTGTGCCCTACTCCGCCAGGCACATTGATACCAGTAGCAATGGTGCCTCCTCCATTGGTGGCCACAGTATCTTCTAAATTTTGTTCTATGGTACTTACCACCGGGCGGTTTACATCGCTTTGTACGGCGATTATCTTAGGGCGTTTTGAGCCAATCACGCCGAGTTTTTCTAATTCATCAAAGGCCTTCCACATGCCCAAAATGCCCGTCCCGCCACCGGTAGGGTATAAAATGGCATCCGGTAAAGACCAATCTGCCTTGAGGTTTGGACTCGCTAGAATAGCAGTTATTTGCTCATGGAATCCGTCGATTTCGAAAACGGTTATTTGGTTTTAAGGCTATCAGGGGCAGAGTTACATGAAGTGAAAAAAAGAAATTAAAATTTCATGTTTACAGCCAGTGCAAGGAGTTGATAATTTTTTACCTTCCCCATTATTAACTCGGTCCATTGCAATTAAAACGTGACGCAGGCCAATGTTACAAGAAGGTAAATCCACTCTTATTCACCAGCCAATACAGTGCCGCCATATTGATTAAAACAGTCAGCCAAAATATAAACCTGAAGTCCTTTTTCTGAGACTTGTGCCGCAGACGCTGCTGGGCATAAGCGGCCCCCGGCCAACCTCCTGCCAGCGACAGAAAATGTAGGGTGCTTTGTGAAGTTCGCCGGTGGCCCTTCCTGGCACTGGATTTATCCCAGGCATAGACAATGTACGTTAACGGACTGAGCAGGGCGTAAACGATTAATATGCTTTGTGGAAGCTGATCCAGTAGCCAAGTAATCACTAATACAGCGAGAAATCCCAAAGCTAGATACAGTGAGAATTTATTAATTTCCTCCCTTGCTTCTTCACTCGTTTTTCGCCGGTATAGGTGGCCTCAACAGCACAACTGCGGCCCTGAGGATCCTTTGACACAGTGTAAGTTACGATGTCATTGATTTGCGGGATTCGGCCTTTATTGGCAAAGGCCTTTTTATGGATGAAAATATGCTTACTACTGGGAATAGAAGGTGCAATAAAACCGAAGGCTTTTTCTGTATTCCAACTAATAAGCTTTCCCTTTGCACGCATCCTGCTGACTCCGCTTAACTACTTACGCATATTGACCACGTAACGGCCCACTACCTTGCTCTGGAAGAAACGGTCTAAATACTCTGGTGTTTGTTCCAGCGTGATCTCTTCGCAATATTGATCCAGGTTCGGAAGTTTCATATCGGTGGCGACGCGTTGCCAAATGTGCTGTTTGTCGGCCAGTGGAATATATACTGAATCCACCCCTAACAATGATACACCTCGGGTGATGAAGGGTATTACTGTCAGAGATAGTTCTGGTGATGAAGCCAATCCACAGGAAGACACTGCGCCGCCGGATTTTAGCTGCTTGAGCAGGTTTGCCAGATACTCACCGCCCAGGGTGTCGATACCATGAGCCCACAATTCTTTACCTACAGGCAAATGGGCCTTAAGGTCGTTAATCACATCCCGGTGCAGCACTTCACGTGCCCCAAGTGCTTTTAAATGCTCACTTTGCTCAGGCTTTCCGGAAAACGCAACCACGTCGTAGCCCAACTGTTTAAGTAATGCCACACTTATGCTCCCTACCCCCCCAGTCGCGCCAGTTACTGCTACCGGCCCGTCACTGGGTTTAGCACCCATTTTCTCCAGTTTTTGGATACATAAGGCCGCCGTTAAGCCGCCAGTGCCATAAGTCATCGCTTCTTTAAGGCTCAAAGTGCTTGGACAGGATACGGCCCAATTGGCCGGGATAGATATCATTTGGCCAAGTCCACCGGCGGTATTCATACCTAAGTCATAACCAAAAACCAATACCTGCTCTGCTGCTTTGAAAGTACCTGATTTATCACTGACCACAACGCCGGCGGCATCAATGCCTGGGGTATGAGGAAAATTCTGAGTGATGCGTTTATTGCCACTGGCAGACATGGCATCTTTGAAGTTTAGCGAAGAGTAGTGCACTTCAATCAACAGCTCGTTATCAGGCAACTCACTGATATCCCGCTGACAGATACTTTTTGTGAAGGTATTCTCCGCCGTTTCTTCAACGACTAAGGCATTAAAAAGGGTGTTTTGTGACATGGGTAAGATCCTTATTGGGTAAATTTGTTAGTTGTGAACTTTAGACGCAATAGCTTTTGTCCGGTAGGCTCATGGAATTTCTCCTCAAGTAACTCAAAACCGTACTTTGCATAAAATTGACGACCGATTAAGTTTTCTTTAAATACTTCGACTTCTAAGTCATCGTGAAGGGCTTTCGCCTTATCCATTAAGGCAATAAAACCTTTAACTTCGCCTTCAACTTCTACCACCCAGGTGTCTGTATTAGGTAGGTATAATTCGGCCACATTAATTTTTTCTTGGGCGATAAACCCATCTGTCATAAATGGATCGGCTAGTCGATTCGCACTCTCCCAGGACGAGAGGAGTGCCTCTAGGTCATGCTCTGTATATTGTCGTATTTCCACTAGGCTGTTTTCCTATCATTGCCAAAGGCTAGTCATTAATACCCCATCAAACGCCTATTCTTTTAGCAGTCAAGGTTATAACCTTGTTTACTCAGAACAATCGCCTGTTTTATAAAATTTTCAATTGCGGTCTTAGAAACATCTTTGCTTTTACTGAATCTGATGCAGATAAGCCTTTACCAATATTTAAGCCTGTTAGAAGAATTCCATCAGGGTCAATTTTTTTGCTATCACCGCAGTACAAACTGACATAGCCTTTTTGAGCGTTTAAGTGAAACAGTACTAAGTTGTTTAAGCGGTAACACAACATCTTGTAATTAATTAATTGATTAATTGATCGTGGGGTCCTGTTGCAGAATCATTGCCCGCAATTCCAGTAGCTTCTCTTTTCGCCAATCCAAGTCCAAAGACGCCATATATTCTAATGGGTTAGTGACATCATATTGCATATAAAGGGTCCTCTTCTTTATGGCTAATATAAAGAGCAGCGGCGAATATCGTCTTTGACCTTAGGCCAACAAGTAAAAGTTGTGTAGCCTGCATAAGTTACTTTTACGTAATGCTGATCCAAAGTGCATAATTCGTCAACCTAAAGCGACCTAAGCGCTATAGGATGGTCAGCATTTAATTGTAATAAATCCCAAAGGTTGCCGTATAAATCTTCAAACACGGCAACTGTCCCATAATCTTGTTCTTGTGGCTTCCTGACGAAGTTAATTCCCTCAGATAACATTCGATTATAATCTCGCCAAAAATCATCAGTATTCAAAAAAGAAAGACCCGCCAGCCGGTTTGATTACCCACAAAGTCTTCTTGTTCTAGCTTGGATACCCTAGCTAATAATAGACTGACGCCTTTTGAACCGGGAGAAGCGACCACCACCCAAGGTTTATCCTGCTCTGGTTGATACATATCTTCAAGCAATTCGAAATTGAGTTTATTTACATAAAAATCAATAGCTTCATCGTAATCTTTAACCAGAAGTGCAAGGTGTACGATAGATTGTTTCATAAGCTTAACCTGTCTAGATAGGTTCAAATACAATGCTAAGTTTAAAGCTCAAACGCAGACGCGGCATGGAGAAAGGCAAGGAAGTAGACTTGCCGAGTTCATGATTACTATTCGCCACACTGTAGCCCGTTACAGGGCTTCAATCCACACGGGCACACCGTTTAACACGGCATTTCCAGACAAGTCATCCAATACCATCTCGTCGGTGAGATCATTGACACTGACGCCCGCATGAGCTTTGGCAATACTCCAATTCGTATCGGCTTTGTTGTGCCCCCAACCATGAGGAATCGAAATGACACCGGGCATGATCTTGGCGGTGACTTCAGCAGAAATACTCACCTGTCCTACTCTTGAGCTGACTTTTATCTGCTGTCCATCGGCAATCGCATAACGCTCGGCGTCTAGTGGGTTAATTTGCGCGGTACAGCGTTTATTGCCATTGTCAGTCCCTTTGACCATACGCCTACTATTGTGTAACCAAGAATTGTTGGTTTTGAGGTGACGGCGGCCAATCAGTTGCAGACTATCATCGTTGACCGGCTGCTTGGCAAAAAAGTGTTTGTTCAGGCGAGTAAGATCGCCCATAAAATAATCGAAGGCCAAATCAATCAGCTTATCATTATGATAAATCGCTTCCGGTAAGTCGGGTTGCAATGGTCCCAGATCAATACCATGGGGCTGATCTAAGAGTGTATTAATGCTCAAGTTGTGCTCGCCATTGGCATACTTCCCTGAGCGCAGCAGGTCATCCACCACACCGACTGGGGTTTGCTGCCACAATGTTTGATATTTATCCCCTGGCACGCCGTTTAAGCCGTCAAGCCGTTCGGCCAATGCCAGATAAATTTGCCAATCTGTGCGGCTATCTGCTTCTGGTTCGAAGATGGCCGGTGAGAATTTCGCACTATTACGCACAGCAAAATTGTGGAACACAATATCGTAGTGGTCCCGTTCCAGAGCTGTTACTGGGGGCAGAATAATATTGGCGTGGCGAGTCGTTTCAGTAATATAGAAATCCACTGCAGCGACAAATTCAAGCTGTTCAAAAGCAGCATCAAGTTGCGGACCATTGGGCGTGGTTAACACCGGATTGCCTGCACCAATCACCATCGCTTTGATTTGTCCTTCCCCAGGACTGGTAATTTCTTCTGCCAGCGCAGAAACAGGGTATTCACCGCCAAAAGCAGGCAAGCCACGTATCCGTGTCTTGTACTTACCAATACTGCCTCGCCCTGAGTGGGGTAATAAATCTGCAGCCGGTTGGGTAAACATCATGCCACCGGGTCGATCCAGGTTACCGCTGAGCATATTAAACAACATGATCAGGTACTGAGTTAATGTGCCAAAGGCCTGGACACTGGCACCCATGCGGCCATAACACACGGCTGACTCTGCCTGACAGAAAGCCTCAACCATGGCCATTATCTCTTCAGCGTCAATACCAACAATAGGCGCGACCCGCTCAGCCGGATAATCTTTTACAAAGGAGGCAACCTGTTCCAGCTCAGGAGCAAATGCCAATAAATGATCCGGCTTGGCAAGTTGCTTGGCAAACATCGTATTGAGCATAGCAAGCAGCAATAAGGCGTCTGTTCCCGGCTTGATAAAGTGATGTTCGCAGCTGATGTCGGCTGTTTCGGACTTTTTAGGGTCAACTACCACTACTTTTCCACCACGGTTTTGAATTGCCTTTAAGCGTCGCTTAATGTGCGGCACGGTCATGATGCTGCCATTAGATGCCAGTGGGTTGCCACCGATAATCATAAAGTACTGGGTATGATCGATATCAGGAATAGGGATTTGAGACTGATGACCAAACAACTTACGGCTGACAATATGATGGGGAAGCTGATCAACCGAAGTAGCGGAATAACGATTTTTAGTTTTTAAGGCCCGGTAAAAATGTGGGCCAAATAAGATCGCGCCCATGTTGTGGGCATTGGGATTACCCAGATATACACCCACCGAATCAATGCCGTGTTGTTGCTGTGTTTTGTGCAAACCTTGAGCGACTTTATCCAGGGCATCATCCCAGCTTATGGCCTGCCAACCAGTGGCGGTTTTTTCCATTGGCTGGCGAATACGCTCAGGATCATCGTACAAATCTTTAAGTGCCATCGCCTTTGGGCAAACATGGCCTTCGCTAAAAGGGTTTTGTTTGTC